>NZ_ALVC01000230.1:0-21777 GCF_000293195.2 Sphingomonas sp. LH128 | reverse complement strand
GCCGGTAAGACCGGCGGTGCTGAGCGCCACGATCACGGGCTGGGCATAGTCCGCGAAAGCGCGGGCACGGTCGTTCAGGGGTTCGATGATCTGGCTCATGGCGGGTGTCCTGCGGGGCTCGGTGTGAACACGCAGATGCACCGAATCGTCCCTTCAAGGCACTCGGATAAGTTCGCTTATTGTGTTCGGATTTTTCGAACGACCATTATCCGCAGTCGAGATCGTAGAACTGCTGGACGTGACCCCAGCCTTCCTCGGCGGTCTCGCACCAGCGGAACAGCGAGAGATCCTTGGCGTTGATGACGCCCTCCTCGGCCAACGCCTCGAAGTTGACGACCCGTTCCCAGAACTCGCGGCCGTAGAGCAGGATCGGGATCGGCTTCATCTTGCCGGTCTGGATCAGCGTCAGCAGTTCGAAGAATTCGTCGAAGGTGCCGAAACCGCCGGGGAACACCGCCACCGCGCGGGCGCGCAGTAGGAAGTGCATCTTGCGCAGCGCGAAGTAGTGGAACTGGAACGAGAGGCGCGGCGTCACGTAGCGGTTGGGCGCCTGCTCGTGCGGCAGGACGATGTTGAGGCCCAGCGATTCCGCGCCGACTTCCGCGGCGCCGCGGTTGGCCGCTTCCATGATCGACGGACCGCCGCCCGAGCAGACCACGAACTGGCGCATGCCCTTCTCGACGATGGCGCACTGGCTGGCGAGGCGGGCGAGCTTGCGGGCTTCCTCGTAATACTTGGCCTTGTCGGCAAGGCGGTCGGCGACTTTCTTCTGCTCGTCGGTGACGGCAGCGGTGCGCACCGCATCGGCCTTGTCGGGCGAGGGGATGCGGGCGGAGCCGTACATCACCAGCGTCGAACCGATGTTGGCTTCCTCAAGCAGCATCTCGGGCTTGAGCAGTTCGAGCTGGAAGCGCACCGGGCGCAGTTCGTCGCGCAAAAGGAAGTCGGTGTCGCGGAAGGCCAACTGATATGCGGGGTGGCCGGTCTGGATGGTGTCGGCCTGCTGCTCGGCGAAACCGGCTTCCTGCTCGGCCTTGTAGAAACGGCGTTCGGTGAGGTCTTTGTCTTCTTTTTCAGTCATTGGCTCATCTTAGGCATGACGCGGGGCGCGCGTCGAGAACGGATATGTGTGAGGCCCGTTGCATGGAACAGTCGTTGCATGGAACAGTACAGGGGCTAGGCTGTCCGGATGATGACCGGTCAGACGTTTTCGCGGCGCAGCGCGTTGGTTGCGGCAAGCGCCGGGCTGTGCGCACTGCCTGCTCTGGGCGCTTTGGCGCGACCGGCGCCGATGCCGCCGGCCCGTGATATGGTGCGCCCGCCGCGTCTGCGCAACGGCGACGTGCTCGGGCTGGTCGCTCCGGCAGGGTTCGTGGCCGACCGCTTCGGCCTCGACGAGATCGGCGCGACTGTCCGGGCCATGGGGCTGGAGCCGCGCTTCGCCCCGCACCTGACCGCGCGCGAGGGCTATCTGGCGGGCTCCGACGCGGCGCGCGCGGGCGATCTCAGTGCGATGTTCGCGGACGAGGGCGTGCGCGCGATCATGGCGGTGCGCGGCGGTTGGGGCTCGGCGCGGCTGCTGCCGCTGCTGGACTTCGCGGCGATCCGCAAGAGCCCCAAGCTGTTCACCGGTTTCAGCGACAATACCGCGCTGTGCCTCGCTCTGGCGCGGGCCGGGGTGGTCTCGATCCATGGCCCCACCGCCGCAACTTCGTGGTCGCCCGCATCATGGGAGTCGTTCCGCCAACTGGCTTTCGAGGGGGCGATGCCGACTTATGCGGTGCCGAGCTACGCCGGGCCGAACCTCGGCGGACGGGGACCGGCAGTGAGGACCTTCCGGGGCGGCAAGGCGCGGGGGAGGCTGATCGGCGGCAATCTCGCGGTACTCAGCGCTCTGGTGGGGACGCCCTACCTGCCCGACTTCGACGGCGCGATCCTGTTTCTGGAAGAGACCAACGAGGCAGAATATCGCATCGACCGGATGCTCACCCAACTCGCGCTGGCCGGGCTGCTGGAGCGGCTGGCGGGCGTGGTCTTCGGACAATGCACCCATTGCGAGAACCCTGACGGCGGGTTCTCCAACTTCACCGTCTATGAGGTGCTCGACCAGCGATTCGCGTCGCTCGGCGTGCCCGCGTTCCAGGGGCTGATGATCGGTCACGTCGGCGGCCAGATCAGCGTGCCCGAAGGCGGCATGGCCGAGATCGACGCCGACGCCGGGACGTTGCGGCTGCTGGAACCGGCCGTAAGCTGATCAGGCCCGCGCCGGATCTTCGCTGGTGAGACCGTATTGCGAGACCAGTTCGGCGAAAAGGTCGTCCGGCAGTGGGTGAACGAATTCCAGCCCGGCGCCATTGCCGTTCGTCCAGGCGACGAAGGCGATCATCGGCCGGCATTCGGGCAGGGTGAGGGCGATTACCTCGTCTATTTCCAGCGGCCCGACACTCTCGATTCGCGCGCCGAGCGGGGTCAGGTCCTTGAGGACGATGGTGTGGCTGGCAAGGTCGCGGCGGAAACGGGCGAGCATTTCAACCTGCTCGCGGGCGCGTGGCGGCGGTCACCGTCGAGCGATTCGGGAATGGGCATGGCATCAACGCCCATGATCGCGGGTGCCGGGGCATCGGTCGGGAGACTTGGCTCCGGCATTGTCGCGTGATCCTTCCACGATAGTTAACCGGAGCAGCGGCCCGGCCATGAGGCTATTGCTATAGTCCTGGAATCCTTGCGGCTGTGCCCTTCAGAGCAATGCGTACTTTCCCCGAATCATGTGTTGGCGCGGGAAATTCAGCGGCTATAAGACATGGTTAATTTGCAAAGGATTGCACGACTGAGCCCCTGTTTTGCCTGTTTTGCGCAACACTGTTGCCGGAATGGCACCTTTCCCCTCCTTACCGGAGGGGGAATCGATGATCCGTTAGCTGCGACATACGGTTTCTTAACCATTCTTTGTGCAGAATTTACGTGTTCATACAGGGGTTCTTATGCGCATCGATGCCAGAAATCTGCTCGACCGGCTTGGCAAGAACGACTTCGCCTACAAGGAATTCGAAGATCGTTTCAGCGAACTGGAACTGTGGCCGATCCTCGAAGCACTGCTGCGCGATCCGCGCCTGCAGGCGATCGATCAGTCCGAGGCGACGGTGGCGGCAAAGCCCGAACCCGCTCCCGCCGAAGTGGTCGAGACTTATTCCGGCGAGAGCCTGAGCTCCCTGTTCAGCCGCTATGGCAACGGCCCCGCCGCGAGCATCCCCGCCGATCGGCGCGGGGGTGCGCAGCAGCAGGACGTACGCGCCATGCTCCGCCACTTGTCCGATCTCGGCTCGCAGGGGAAGATCTGATGCCCGTCATCGTAACCCACGGCCTCAAGGGCGGTGCCGGAACCACCTTCATCGCCGCGCATATCGCGATGGCGCTGTCCGAGGCGGGCGCCGACGTCACCGTGCTGACGACCACCCAGCGTGACACCATGCCGCTGCACTTCGGCCTCCAACCCGCGATGTCGTTGCCCTCGCTGTTCGCGCCGGCAGAGGATGCCGTGCTCGCCGCAGGTATCGACCTGCGCAGCCTGACCACCGCGCCCGAGGACAACGACTTTGTCCCCGCCCTGCGCGACCTCGGCTTCCTCGAAACCGGGCAGGACAAGGTGATGGTCATCGACGTGCCCGCCAGCGAGTTCGCTTTCGCGCGCCGCGTCGTGCCGCACGCCAGCGCCAACGTCTGCGTGATCAACGCCGCGCCCGATACCCTCGCGCTGATGCCGCAGGTGCTGGACGAGGCGAGCCCCGAGAACATCGCTTCGACCAGCTTCGTGATCAACGCTCTGGACGAGACGCGCCGCCTTTCGCGCCACTCCTCGGCGTTCATCCGCGAACTGGTGGGCGCGCGCCTGCTCGGCCGCGTGCGCCTCGACGAATCGGTGCCCGAGGCGATCGCGATGCTTCAGCCGCTCGGCAAGTATGCGCCCTCCAGCGCGGCACTCGCCGACGTGAAGATGATCGGCGCCGCGCTGGTTCCGGCGCTTGAGACGCCCGGCCGCCCGTGGGTGGCGCGGGGTTCCAATCCCGCCGCTTCGTCCCATTCCTCGTCATCTCCGAGCCGCGCCGCATGATCGAGAAACTGGCCGCCCGCGTGCTGGACAACCGGCTCGCCCGCTATGCCTCCGTCGCCGTGATCATCGGGATCGCCGCAGTCGTTATCGGCGTGCCGCTGGACGGCACTGCGCAGTGGGTCTGCGCCGGTGTCACGATGGCGGGCGCGCTGGTGATGCGCCGGATCAAGGGCCGCATGGGCGCGGTCGCGCTCGGCATCCTCGCGGTGCTGGTCTCGACCCGCTACCTGTTCTGGCGCACGACGCAGACGATCGCGTTCAACACCCCGCTCGAATTCCTGTTCGGCGGCGTGCTCTACCTCGCCGAACTCTATGCCTGGGTCATCCTGCTGCTGGGCTTCCTGCAGACCACCTGGCCGCTCGACCGCCCGGTGATCGAGCCCGAGGGTGAGCCGGACACCTGGCCGACCGTCGACATCTACATCCCGACCTACAACGAGAGCCTCGAGATCGTGCGCAACACGGTCTTCGCGGCGATGGACCTCGACTATCCGGTCGACCGCTACCGCGTCTTCATCCTCGACGACGGCAAGCGCCCGGATTTCCGCGCTTTCGCCAAGGAAGCGGGCTGCGGCTACATCACCCGCGACAACAACCTGCACGCCAAGGCGGGCAACCTGAACGCGGCGATGAAGAAGACCGACGGCGAACTGATCGCGATCTTCGACTGCGACCACGTGCCGACCCGCGCCTTCCTGCAGCTGACCGTGGGCTGGTTCCAGCAGGACCCGCGCCTGGCGCTGATCCAGACCCCTCACCACATGTATTCGCCCGATCCCGTGCAGCGCAACCTGGCGCAGACGATGGGCGACATGCCGGGCGAGGGCGATCTGTTCTACGGCCCGGTGCAGGGCGGCAACGACCTGTGGAATGCCACCTTCTTCTGCGGTTCGTGCGCGATCATCCGCCGCGAGGCGCTGATGGAGACCAACGGCTTCGCGGGCGAGACCGTGACCGAGGATGCGCACACCGCATTGAAGTTGCAGCGCACCGGGTGGAACACCGCCTATATCTCGGCGCGTCTCTCGGCCGGTCTCGCCACCGAGCGCCTCGTCCTTCACGTCGGCCAGCGCATTCGCTGGGCGCGCGGCATGACGCAGATCCTGCGCATCGACAATCCGCTGCTCGGCCGCGGCCTCACCTGGCAGCAGCGCCTCTGCTACCTCAACGCGATGATGCACTTCCAGTATCCGGTGCCGCGCATCGTGTTCCTGACCAGCCCGCTCGCCTACCTGATCTTCGGCCAGAACATCATCCAGGCGTCCGCCGGGCTGATCTTCGCCTATGCGCTGCCGCACCTGTTCTGCTCGTCGGTCGCCAACGAAAAGACGCAGGGCGGCTGGCGCCGTCCGTACTGGGGCGAAGTCTACGAGACGATCCTGGCCTTCCACCTCGTCAAGCCCACGGTCATGACCTGGTTCCAGCCGCACAAGGGCAAGTTCAACGTGACCGACAAGGGCTCGCTGCTCGACCAGACGTACTTCGACTGGGCGATCGTCAAGCCGCACCTCATCTGCATCGGCTTCGTGATCCTGGGGATCACCATGGCGGTCGTGAAATGGGCGTTCTTCCCGTACATGTTCAACATCCAGACCGATACGCTGGTGCTGAACGTGGCCTGGGCGCTGTTCTCTCTCGCGATCCTGCTCGCTGCCGTCTCGGTGGCGCGTGAGACCCGGCAGGAGCGCGTGGACATCCGCATCCCGGTGCAGTTGCCGGTCACCGCCTACCTCGCCTCGGGCCATACCGTCCCGGCCGAAACCATCGACATCTCGATGGGCGGCGCGGCGCTGTGCCTGCCGGAAGAACTGCCGACCAAGGATCGCACCGTCAGCCACATCACCATGGCCATGGGTGACGAGGTGCTATCGATCCCGGTCACGACGATGCGGACGAACCAGCGCAATTCCTACGTGCGCTTCGAAAAGCTCGACATTCTCGCCGGCCGCCATCTGGTGCGCGCCGTCATGGGCCGCGCGGATGCGTGGCAGCCGTGGGGACCGCCGGCCATGGTCGGCACGGCCCGTTCGTTCGGCGACATTCTCAGGGTGGATATGGTCACGTTGAAGCGCATGCTGCGTCTGAATTTCGCCGAACGCCGCCAGATGAAGGCCGCCAACGCCGCCAAGCGCGCGGCGATGGCCAAGGCGGCGAAGGAAGCCGAGAAGAACGACCCCAAGAGCGCTAAGGGCAAGGGCGGCCTGCCGCTCGCCAAGGCGGCGATGCTGGCCGGTGCCGTCGCCCTGGGGGCTGCTGGGCTGCTGTTCGGCACTTCCGAAGTCCACGCCCAGCCGACCGCCAAGGCGCCCGAAACCGCAGCTTCCGCCGCCAATCCGGGCGTTGCCAACACCAGCGGTATGAGCGAGCGCCTGACCCTCAAGGACCTGCGCGTCTCCCAGCCGATCCGCCTGCGCGGAACGCAGGGCGAAATGGGCATCCCCTTCGGCATGCGCCAGGACCGCATCGCCACCGGCGCCGTGCTGCGCCTGCAGATGGCCTGGTCGCCCTCGATGCTCGACGACCTCAGCCAGCTGGTGGTCATCGTCAACGGCGAAGTCGCGCAGACGGTGCCGCTGACCCGCGCCAATGCCGCCGGGCAGGTGCTGGAGGTCCCGGTAAATCCTGCGCTGCTGCTGCCGGGTGACAACCAGCTCAACCTGCGCCTGATCGGCCACTATGCGCGCGACTGCGAGGACCCGTTCCATTCCTCGCTGTGGGCGAACATCTCGAACACCCGTTCGTGGTTCGATTTCAGCTACCAGCCGCTGACCTTCGGCCCGGACCTGTCGCGCCTGCCGCTGCCGTTCTTCGACAAGGGCCAGAACGTGCCGCTGCGCATGCCCTTCGTCTTCGCCACGCAGCCGCGCGCCGGTGAACTGCAGGCCGCTGCCGCGACCGCCAGCTGGCTCGGCTCGCTGGCCAGCTATCGCGGCTTCAGCTTCCAGCCGGTCGTCGGCTCGATCCCGCGCGGCAACGCCATCGTGTTCCTGAAGGGCACGCAGGGCATCCCCGGCCTCGACATCGCGCCCGCCGGTGGCCCCGTCGCCGCCGCGTTACGCAATCCCAACGATCCCAACGGCACGCTGCTGGTCATCATGGGCCGCAACGACGAGGACCTGCGCCTCGCCGCCGCTGCCGTCGCGCTCGGTCGCGGCGTGTTCGGCGGCCAGCGCATGAGCTTCGACGGCGTGCGCATCCCGGCATGGCCGCGCTACGGCGCGGTGCGCTGGCTGACCACCGACAAGCCGGTCGAGCTCGGCTCGATCATGGAGCCTTACGCGCTGCAGGGCATGGGCATCCCGCCCGGCCCGCTGACCACCCGCTTCCGCGTCGCGCCCGACCTGTTCTTCTGGCCGCGCGAAGGCGGCAAGCTGAACCTCGGCTACCGCTATCCGGTTGCGCAGTGGCTGGACAAGCGTGCCTCGCGCCTCGACGTCTCTATCAACGGCCAGTACCTCAAGACGCTGCCGCTCGGCGCCGCCTGGTGGAGCCAGCTGTTCGGCCCGGCCGGCGCCAAGAGCGCGGATTCCAACGCCACCGTCACGCTGCCGCGCTACAACCTGTTCGGCCAGAACGAGCTGACTTACGACTACAACCTGCTCATCGCCGACAAGAAGAAGTGCACCGGCACCCTGCCGGACAACGTGCGCGTCTCGGTCGACCCGAAGAGCACCATCGACCTCACCAGCGCCTATCACGCGATCATGATGCCCGACCTCGCGACGTTCGCGGGTGCCGGCTTCCCCTTCACCGCCAGCCCCGACCTGGCGCAGACCACCGTGGTCGTCGCGCCGAACCCGTCGATGGCCTCGGTGCAGGCGTTCCTGACGC
Source organism: Sphingomonas sp. LH128 (assembly GCF_000293195.2). Taxonomy (NCBI): domain Bacteria; kingdom Pseudomonadati; phylum Pseudomonadota; class Alphaproteobacteria; order Sphingomonadales; family Sphingomonadaceae; genus Sphingomonas; species Sphingomonas sp. LH128. The sequence continues at coordinate 13,838 of NZ_ALVC01000230.1, read as the reverse complement.
TGATGGGCCGCTTCGGCGACTCGACCGGCGTTCCGGTGACGGCGGTGACGGTGACCTCCTCGATCGACGGTGATGCACTCGCCAGCCAGGACGTGCTGGTCATCGGCGGCACCGCTCTGGCCGAGGCGGACATGTTCGCCGACGCACCGGTGCGCTATGAGAACGGCCGCCTGCGCGTGTCCGAACGCTCCCCGTTGCAGTACGTGACGGCGCTGTTCGGCGGTTCGCAGGAGAACGACCCGATGGCCGCCGCCCCGGTGGTCTACAACGCGCAAGGGTTCTCCGGCATCGTCAGCTTCCAGTCGCCCTATGCCTCGGACCGCACGGTCGTCGCGCTGTTGTCGGACGATGGCGCCGCGCTGCCCGCGCTGGTGGACGGCATGGCCGACGTGAAGATCAACGCTGCGATCCAGGGCGACCTTGCCGTCACGCGGGGCGACGGCATGACCAGCTTTGCGCTCTCGAACCGCTACTGGGTCGGCTCGCTGCCGATTTGGATGAAGCTTGCCTACTATGTCAGCCAGCGCCCGATGATGCTGGGTGTGTTCACGCTGCTGCTGGCGCTGGCCCTTGCCGGACCTGCCTACATCTTCTTCCGCCGACAGGCCCAGAAGCGCCTCGCGCGCCAGGACGATCACGCATGACGATTTCGCGTACCTCCAAGTTCGGTGTCGCCCTGCTGCTCTCGACCGCGCCTTTGACTCTTGGGGCGCTGCCCGCGGTGGCCGAGGCGCAGAGCGCGGGCGTCGAGGCGCTGGTGAAGCAGGCCCAGTACTGGCGCTCGAAGGGGCGTGAGGATCTCGCCCAGCAGGCGCTGAAGCGCGCCCGCGCGCTCGATCCGAACAACCCGGCGCTCAAGGCTCCGGCACAGGCGCCCAAGCCGGCCGCCCCCAAGCCCGCGCCGAAGCCGGTGGCCAAGCCTGCAGCAGCGAAGCCTGCACCCGCGCCCAAGGCAGCCCCGGCTCCTGCGCGCGCCGCTGCGCCCAAGCCGACGCCTGCGCCGCCCCCGACGCCCGCTCCCGTCTCGGCCGCCGACCGCGCGGGGCGTGCCCGTGTCTCGGGCTTCGATGCGCTCAACGACGGCAACCTCGGCTCGGCCGCCTCGCAGTTCCAGCGGGCGCTTAGCGTCAACCGCCGCGATCCCGATGCGCTCGGCGGTCTCGGCCTCGTGCGGCTGCGCGAGGGGCAGTTCGCCGAAGCGGCCAGCCTGCTCGAACAGGCTTCGGCGAATGGCAAGGCGAGCCAGTGGGCCGAGGGCCTGTCCGCTGCGCGCTTCTTCGCCGGGGTGGACGAAACCAAGGGCCTGATTGCCCAGAACCGCCTCGCCGAAGCGCAGAGCCGCGCCGAACAGCTGGCGCGCTCGGGCTACAAGGAGCCCGGCCCGGCGCTCGAACTGCTGGCCGACATCTACGAGCGGCAGGGCCGCTATGCCGACGCCGCCGACCTCTACCGTCAGGCCGCGCAGGGCGGCACCGCTGCCGACGACAAGCGCCTGCAACTGCGCGCCGCGCGTGGCCGGGCGCTCGCCGCCGCCGAGCGCGGTGACGACTTCGGCGCCGTGCGCGAGTTCCAGCAGGGCCTCGTCATCGACCCCAGCGATCCGTGGATTCGCTACGAATTCGCCCAGTTCCAGATCGAGCGCGGCCGCGTCCCCGAAGCGGAATCGCTGATCCGCTCGCTGGCGACCAGCGGCAATGCCGACTCGCTCTATGCCGCCGCGCTGCTCAACAACGACCTCGGCCGGGCGAGCGAGGCCGACCGTCTCATCACCATGATCCCCGAAACGCAGCGCACCGCGCCGATGCGCAATCTTGCGCTCAGCGTGAAGACCGACGCCGCCATCGCCCGTGCCAAGGCCATGGCGGCCAGCGGGCAGGGCGCGCAGGCGGTGGGCGGGCTGCGCCAGCTCGGCGCGATGGCCTCGATCCCGGCGGGCAAGCAGGCCGCCGTCGCCAACGCGCTGTTCGACCTCGGCGATACGCAAGGCGCGGCCGAAGTCGCCGCCAACGCCGCGACCGGCCGCATCGACAACATCGCCGATTACGAGGGCCTGATCGGCGTCCTCACCCGCACCGGCCGCAGCGACCTTGCCCAGCAGGCGCTCCAGCGCGCCTCGCAGCTGGCCGGCTCCAGCGCCGAGGGGCAGAAAGCGTACGCCCGCATCAGTGCGGGCATGATGGTCGGGCAGGCTGACGAGGCCCGCATGGGCGGTCGCTATGCCGAGAGCTTCGACATTCTCCAGCAGGCCTATGCCGCCGCGCCGGACAATACCGAGATTATGTCCGGCCTTGCCCGACTCTACCAGACCGGCGGGATGCCTGCGAAGGCGGCGCAGACCTACCAGCTGGTGCTGGCGCGCAAGCCCAACGACAAGGACGCGCTGCTCGGCCTTGCCGACACCGCACAGGGTGCGGGTGACCGCGACTTGTCGGAACAGGCCCAGAAGCAGGTGCTGCGGCTCTACGGGCAGGACTATCAGGTCCGCATGGGCCTCGCCAACGTCGAGCGCGCACGCGGCAACGACCGTGCGGCGGTGGCGCTGCTCAAGGACGCCCGTGCCCTCTACGCGCGCCAGAGCGGCGGCGTGGCGATGGGCGGCAACCCCTTCGCGGGCATGAGCACCGCAGGCGGCGCGAACCCGTTCCGGAACCAGATGCAGGCCGCACCGCAGCAGGTGAACCCGTTCGCGCTCGGCAGTGGCACGCGCCTTCCGGCCGCTTATCCGCAGCAGGCCCCGCAGAGCGGGTTCGGCTACGCGGCTCCCCAGCAGGCAAGCGCTTTCGGCGCCGCGCCGGTCGGGCTTGGAACGGGCCAGAGCGGCTTCGGCGGGTTCGCCGGAGCACAAGCGCCGCAGGCCTACGCGGCGCCGCAGGCAAACTACTCCGCCCCGGATCGCTACGCCTCGCCCAGCGGCAGCACCGCTCCGGCAGCGGCATGGGCCGCCCCGGCCAGCGCGCCGGGCTATGATGGCCCGCAAGTCCCGGTTGCCTACGCCGGCGATCCGGTGATGACGCAAATCCAGTCGCAGATCGATCAACTGGCGCAGGACACCGGCCCGCGCGTCGACGTCCAGACCGGCTATCGCGGCCGCTCGGGCGAGACCGGCCTGTCCAAGCTCGACGAAATCAAGGGCTCGGCCAAGTTCTCGACCGGCGCCGCCGGTGGCCGCGTCTTCGCCAAGGCCGAGGCCGTGGTGATCGACGCGGGCCGCCCGACCGGTTCGGGCCTTGCGCGTTTCGGCCGCAACGCCACGCCGGAGGCGCAGGGCATCGTTGCGGCGCAGCCGTCCGCGCTGGTCAACGCGGATACCCAGAACGGTTCGGGCGTCGCGCTGTCGGCGGGCTACGAGAACGACTGGGTCCAGATCGAGGGCGGCACTACCCCCATCGGCATGGGCAAGACCAAGTTCGCAGGCCGCGCCGCCGTCACCCCCAAGCTGGGCCCGAACGTGCGCGCCACCGCCTTCGTCGAGCAGAAGCCGGTCACCGATTCCATCGTCTCCTACGCGGGCACTCGCGACCCCGTCACCGGTGAGCGCTGGGGGCAGGTGATGCGCACGGCGGGCGGCCTCGGTCTGAGCTACGACGAAAACGGCTCGGGCGTCTATGCCGAGGCACGCTACTACCGCCTGCGCGGCGAGAACGTGGCGAACAACGATGGTATCGAGGCCAACGTCGGCGGCTATCTGGAAGCCTACAAGGGCCGCAATTCACGCGTCACCGTGGGCCTCAACGTGAACTATCAGGCCTACGACAAGAGCCAGAACTACTTCGCGTTCGGCAACGGCGGCTACTTCAGCCCGCAGAACTTCATCTCGGTCGGCTTCCCGGTGAACTACACCATGCAGGACGCGCGCTGGGATGTGGCCGCCTCGTTTACCCCGGGCTTCCAGAGCTACAAGGAAGACCAGACGGCGATCTACCCGACTGACGATACCGCGCAGGCCGAACTCAACGCGCTCAAGGCCGAGAATTCGGACGTGCGTTCCTACTTCGACAGCCTGAGCAAGACCGGCTTCGCGCTTTCGGCGCAAGGGTCGCTCTATTACAAGATCACGCCCAATACCCGCATCGGCGGCGAACTGGGGTACAACACGTTCGGCAGTTATGACGAGTTCCGCTCCATCCTTGGGGTGCGGCAGAGCTTCGGGAGCACTGGTAAATGAAGATGCAGGCCTTTCCCCAGCCCCGCAGCGGGCCTTCGGACAATGCCGTCGGCGGCCTCGCGCTGCTGGCGATCGCCACCGCCTCGGAAGTGTCCGAGGGTATCCCCGAGGAACAGGCGCACGGCTTCTTCCTCGCCATCGGCCGCCGCATGGCCGCGCTGGAACCGCTTGACGGCGTGAACGACGCATCGGTGCTCTGCGCGCGGATCAACGCGTTCTGGCAGGCGTTGGACTGGGGCGAGATCGAACTGGCGGTCGGCCGCGAGGCCATCATCGTGCGCCACCGCGACCTGCCGACCGAGATCGCGCCCGACCGTGCGGGCCACTGGGCACGCATGCTGCTCGGCGTTCTGGAAGGGGCCTACGACAGCTGGTTCCGCGTCCTCGGCAGCGGACCGGCGCTGCGCACCACTGCGGAATGGAAGGGGGAGACGCTCGAGCTTCGTCATGGCCGCTGACTCCATTTTCCGGCCGAAGGTCGATCGTCGCACGTTTTCGCTGGGGGCGCTGATGGCCTTCACTGCCGCCTGCAATACCGCGCCCAGCCAGGGCCGGGCCCAGCAGGTCAACGACCCGCTATGGACCCAGTGGCGCGACCGCTTCGTCGCGCCCGAGGGCCGCGTGGTGGACACCGGAAACGGCCGCATCAGCCACTCCGAGGGCCAGAGCTACGGCATGATCCTGTCCCTGCGCGCCGGGGACCGCGAGGCTTTCGAGCGCATCGCCAAGTGGACGCAGGACACGCTCGGGCGTGAGGACATGGCGCTCCATTCGTGGAAGTACGATCCGACGGCGGCGGTGCCCGTCTCCGATCCCAACAATGCGACGGATGGTGATCTCGTCATCGCCTGGGCTCTGGCGCTTGCCGGTCAGCGGTGGAAGCGCTCCGAGTGGAGCGACCGCGCGCGCGAGGTCCGCAAGGCGATCCGCGAGCACTGCGTGATCTCGCGGTTCGGGCGCGAATTGCTGCTGCCCGGCGTCGTCGGGTTCGCGGAAGGGGCGCAAGTCATGCTCAACCCCTCCTACTTCGTGTGGCCCGCGCTCGACCAGTTCGCCAAGGCGGACGGCGCTGCGACATGGGGCGGTGTGGTCCGCAACTGCGAGGCGATCACCACGCTGGCGCACTTCGGCATGCATTCCCTGCCGAGCGACTGGGTGGCGGTGAGCGGTTACAATGCCGTCGCCCCTGCGGTCGGCAAGCCGCCGCGCTTTGGCTACGACGCGATCCGTATTCCGCTTTACGCTGCGGTCGGGGGGCGTTCCACTCTGGTGCAGCCGGTGGCCGACTGGTGGCGCTCGCGGATCGCGCAGCACCGCTCGATCCCGGCGTGGGTCGACGTGGTGACCGGCGAGGAGGCGAACTATGCGCTCTCCAGCGGCGGCGCGGCAATCGCGGCGCGGCTGATCGGATCGACTCCGCCGGTGGCGCTGGACAGCGATTACTTCAGCGCATCGTTGCAGATGCTGGCACGGCTCTGAGGCCCACCCCGTCCGGCTAGGCCCTTCGGGCCGAGCCTCCCAGCCCTCCCTCCTTCGACAAGCTCAGGATGAGCGGGAGGGCTGAACTACACTTTCTCCTCTCCCGCTTGCGGGAGGGGCCGGGGGTGGGTTTTCCTGCCTTCGCTCAAACCCGCTCGGCCCGCACCGCCATCAGCCCGAACAGGCTGAGGAGCGCCGCGCCGGAAATGTAGAGGCCCACGAACAGCACGCCGCCGCTGTCGGCCAGCCCCTGCGCCACGGCGGGCGCGAAGCCGCCGCCGACGATGCCGCCCACATTGAACGCGATCGAGGCGCCGGTGTAGCGTACCCGCGCCTTGAACAATCGGGGCAGCAGCTCTGCGATCGGGCCATAGACGAGGCCCATGGTGAACAGCGCGACGCACAGGAACACGCCGATCACGAACAGCGATCCGGTCGAGAACATCAGGCCCATCACCGTGCCCAGCAGCACCGCGCAGAAGCACCCGAACATCAGCACCGAACGCGAGGAGCGCCTGTCGGCCGCATAGCCCGCAACGACGATGCCCACCGCCATGAACAGGATCGCGAACAACTGCACGCCGAGGAACTGCTGACGGCCGAAGCCCAGCGTCGCGGTGCCGTAACCCAGCGCGAAGGTGGTCGCGAGATAGTAGAGCGCGAAGCAGGCGATCACCGCGAAAGTGCCCGCCACCGTCTCGCGCATGTGGGTGCGGAACAGCTCGACCACGGGGATGGCGCGGTGGTGGTCGTCTTCCTTCGCGAAGACCGGGCTTTCGGAAAGGCGGAAGCGGATCCACAGGCCGAGGCCGACGAGTACCGCGCTCAGCAGAAAGGGGATGCGCCAGCCCCAGGCGGCGAACTCCGCATCGCTCAGCACCGAACTGATCACGAGGAACAGCCCGTTGGCCGCGAAGAACCCAACCGGTGCGCCCAGCTGCGGGAACATGCCGAAGCGCGCCTCGTAGCCCTTGGGTGCGCTCTCGACCGCCAGCAGCGCCGCGCCGCCCCACTCGCCGCCAAGGCCCAGGCCTTGGCAGAAGCGCATCAGGCACAGCAGGGCAGGGGCGATCCAGCCCGCGCTCTCATACGTCGGCAGCACGCCGATCAGTACCGTCGCCCCGCCCATCAGCAGCAGCGAGGCGACGAGCGTGGACTTGCGCCCCACGCGGTCGCCAAAGTGCCCGAACAGCGTCGCTCCCACCGGCCGCGCGATGAAGGCGATGGCGAAGCTGGCATAAGCGGCAAGGTGCTGGACGGTCGCGGACTCGGCCGGGAAGAACAGCGGCCCGAAGACGAGCGCGGCGGCGGTCGCATAGATGTAGAAGTCGTAGAACTCGACGGCGGTGCCCACGAGGCTCGCGGTCAGGACGCGGGCGTTCTGGCGGTAGACGTTCATGCTTCGTGGTGCTCCCCTCGCTCGGCGGTCTCCTCTAGCGGGAGTGAGCGCCGATGACGAGAGGGTCCGTCGTTCCGGCTTGCGCTCAGTTCTGCGCGGAGATCGCGTGGATCGGCAGCAGCGCCGCGCCCAGCGTAACCGGAGACCCGCGCAGCCCGGACACGCGCACCGGCGGGCCGCGCCCGTCCACCGTCGTCACCAGCGAGGCCGCGCGCAGGCGCGAGGCGAGACCCTCCAGCACGTCGCCGGGCACCGCACCCGCCAGCACGATGGCGCCGGGATCGAGCCAGGCGAAGGCGGTGTCGGCGACGACCTCCAACTGCCGCGCGGCGCGGTCCATCCATTGTTCTATCGCGGGGCGCTGGGCTTCGGAGGCAAGGTCGATCTCGCTCACCGAGGTCAGGTCGCAGCCGCTGGCGCGCAAGGTGGAGAGCAGGTCGAGCGGGCTCGGCCGCGGACGGTCGCCGGGGAACAGGCAGCCGACTTCCCCGGCCACGCCGAACTGGCCGCGTACCAGCCGGCCGTCGACGATGACCCCGGCGCCGATCCCGTAGCCGAGCAGCAGCACCACCACGGTCGAGAATTCGCGCAGCAGGCCGCCCATGTAGAACTCGGCGATGGCGGCGACGTTGGCGTCGTTCTCCAGCCACAGCGGCCAGCCCAGTTCGGCGCTCAGGATCTCGCGCAAGGGCGTGCCGCGCCAGCCGGGCATGTCCTCGACCACGCTCCACCGCTCGCCTTCCAGCGAGAGCGCCGGGCCGGGCACCGCCACGCCGATGCCGAGCATGCGCTGGCCGAGCAGTCCATGTCGGTCGACAAGGTCGTGCGTCACGCGGCGGACGCGCTGCGCGAACTGGCGGGGGTCGATCGGCGCGCTGTCTTCGCGGTGGGTGGCGATGGTCTGGCCCGCGAAATCGACGATGGCGATGTCGAGCAGGCCCTTGTGCGCCGTGGCGCCCACCGCATAGCCGCCCTTCGACGCCAGCCGCAGCGGGATCGCAGGGCGTCCGCGCCCTTGCGCGCCGCCTTCGGTCACTTCCTCGATGAGGCCGAGCGTCAGCAGTTCGCGGGAGATGCGGGTGAGGGCGGTGTGGCTGATCTCCAGCCGCTCCGCCAGCGCCGAGCGCGACAGCGCGCCCGCCTTGCGCAGTTCATGAATGATGCGCCGCTGGTCGATATCGAATGCGGGAGTAGCCATGGGGATCCTCGTTGTCCCGGGCGCGCTAGGTCGTTTTATTTATTTTCACAACAATAATTAAAAACGTCACACACTACGTCCAGAGCGCCCCCGTCGCCGCCTCCCCGGCGACCCAGATTCATGAGGGGCCGTCATGCTCAAGTCCGTTCTCGCCACCGGCGCGGCGTTTGCCGCGCTCGCCACCGCCTTCACGCCCGCCTACGCCGACGAGGCGCCCGCTGCCGCGCCCACCGCTTCGAACGAATCGACCGGCGACGACATCATCGTCACCGGCTCGACCCGCGCCGAGCGCCGCTTCGACGTGTCCTACGCGGTCAACACGATCTCGCAGGAAGACTTCGAGAAGATCGCCCCGGTCAACTTCGCGGACCTGATCGGCCAGCTTCCCGGCTTCCAGACCGAGATCACCGGCGGCGAAGTGCAGAACATCTACCGCATCCGCGGCCTGCCCAACGATGGCGGCTTCGTGAGCTTCCAGCAGGACGGCCTGCCGCTGTTCCATGAGAACGACGGCGTGTTTTTCCGCGGCGACGCCATCCTCAAGCAGGACCTGATGACCGACCACGTCGAAGTCGTGCGCGGCGGTCCGGCCCCGGTCTACGCCAGCTACTCGGGCGCGATCATCAATGCGATCACCGTGACCGGCGGCGAGGACGCGCGCGGCAAGGCGCAGGTCACGCTGGGCGATACAGGCCTCTACCGCCTCGACGCCTATCAGGCGGGCAAGCTGGCCAAGGACACCTACTACGCTGTCGGCGGCTTCATGCGCTACCACGACGGCTACCGCGACAACGGCTTCCCCAACGACAAGGGCGGCCAGATCCGCGCCAACCTCAAGCATGTGACCGACAACGGGTTCATCAAGCTGAACTTCAACTACGTCAACGATCACAACACGTTCTATCTGCCGATCCCGACCAACAATCCGCTGACCGGCGCGTCGCTCAACCAGTACATCGACTACTTCGACGGCACGATGAACTCGCCCGCCTTCCGCAACGTCAACCTCGAGTACCGCGACGGCAACGGCGTGGTGCAGAGCCGCAATTCCGATCTTTCGGACGGTCGCCACATGCAGATGGTGAACTTCGGCGCGCACTATGAAGGCGACTTCGACGGGTGGCTGGTGACGGCAGCAGCGGGCTACACGCAGGGCAAGCTGGACTTCACCGCGTTCTACTCGACCACCAACCCAGCCGACGGCAACGCCTTCGCGGCAGGCTACCTCGCCCGCGCCACCACGGCGTTCGGCGCGGTCGACCACTTCGGCTACACGCTGGCGGGGACCAACACCGTCTATGATCCCTATGCCGCTTCCGGCCTCGTCATGCAGGGCCAGTACCGCGACATCCACTCGAAGTTCTATTCGGGTCAGGCCAACCTCTCGGTCGCACGCAAGTTCGACACCGGCATCGGCACCCACGACATCAAGCTGGGCGTCTACGGCAGCCTCTACGGAGAGGACAGCCGCACGCTCTACCAGAACTACCTGATCGAGGTTTCGGGCAAGCCGCGCACGCTCGACCTCGTCGCCTACAATGCGGCGGGCACCGAACTGGGCCGCGTCACCGACAACGGCGTGCTGAACTACGCCGCCACGCTCAACCAGGGCGACAGCGACGCGAAGATGTTCGCGCTCTACGCCAACGACACCTGGGAAATCGTGCCCGGACTGCGCATCGACGGCGGCATTCGCCACGAACGCTACAACTACAAGGGCTGGGCCGCGCTGACCGAAGCCGCTAACCTTGGCGACACGACCACGCTGGCCGACGACAGCACCCGCGCCTTCACCGGCGTGATCCTGAACCAGAAGCTCAAGCCCAACGTCACCAACTGGACGATCGGCGCGAACTACGACTTCTCCAGCCACATCGGCGTCTACGGCCGCGCCTCGCACCTCGAGACGCCGCCCAACGTCCAGACCGTGATGAGCATCAACCCGACGATCATCACCACCGTCGCCGACCAGTTCGAGGCGGGCCTCAAGCTGTCGATGGGCCGCTCGTACCTTTACGTCACCGGCTTCTACACCAACTTCGACCCGCTCAACGCCTCGTTCCTGGCCTACGATCCGACCACGGGCCGCAACGACGTGAACGTGCCCTTCATCGGCGAAGCGCAGGTCAAGGGCGTCGAGTTCGACGGCGCCTGGAGCGTGACCCCGTGGTTCACCCTCAATGGTGCGCTGACCGTCAGCGATCCGAAGTACAAGAACTTCCAGAGCAGCACCGGCGCCGACCCGGAGCAGGCCGAGGGCAACCAGATCGTCCGCCAGCCGAAGGTCTACGGCAACATCCGTCCGAGCTTCGACTTCACCACGGGCGACACCGACGTGTCGATCTATGGCCGCTACACCTACATGGGCAAGCGCTTCGTCGACCTCTACAACAACACCGCGCTGCCCGCCTACGGCACCGTGGGCGCGGGCGTGACGGTGAAGCACGGCACGTGGCAGCTGCAGGTCGTCGGCGACAACCTGTTCAACGCCCACGGCCTGACCGAAGGCAACACCCGCACCGACTCGCTGGCCGGACAGGGCAGCGCCGAGGCGATCTACGGGCGTCCGATCTTCGGCCGCAACTTCCGCCTCGTCATCGGCAAGTCCTGGTAAGGGCGGGGTAATGCGGAAAGGTCCGGCGCGCATGGCAGCGGTTGCCGTTGCTGCGGCACTCTCGCTCACGACGGTCTGCGCCCATGCGCAGGCCGTCAGGGACACGGTGACGGAGAGCCTGTCGCAGCGGTTGTTCCCGTTGTTCGACGCGCTGGGCCGCGATCCTGCGGCGCTCAATGCGCTGCAGGCTCGCCCAGAAGTCGCCGCGATGCTGCGCGCCCGGTTCGACCGGCGGGCGGCCTGCGGCACCGACCTCGGCTGCGTGGCGCAGGCGATGGTCTGGACTGACGGAGAGGCGCAAGTCCTCGCCGCTGCTGCCTCGGGGAAGGCCGCGGACGACGGCCCCGCCGCGCAGGCCGGGCGCGAGATCGCGGGCATCAACACGATCGTGCGCACGTATGGTCTGGGTCAGGTTCCGTCCTATCCCGGCATCGACGGTGCCGGCATGGTCGACCCGCAGGAGGCCCGCTCGCGTCTGCAGGCGGCCACATGGCTGTCGCAGACGGTGCGGGCGAATTCGCTGCAGGCGCTCGATCCCAGCCTGGACTATGCGCTGGCGCTGCTCGACGCCGCCGACCGCCGCGATGCCATCAGTTACGAGCCGCTTACCGGCGGCCTCAACGCCCCGGCCTTCAGGCGCGCAAAGGGCCTCGACTGGAAGCGCTACCGCTACAGCGCACTGATCGTCACCGGCGTCGGGCCGGAAGTCGATGGCATGCCGCTCAGCCCTTACGGCAAATACCATGTGCGCCTTGCCGCGCAGCGCTTCGCGGCAGGCGACGCGCCGTTCCTGATCCTCACCGGAGGCCATGCCCACCCGCGCGCCACTGCCTTCGCCGAAGCCGAGGAAATGCGCCGCGCCCTGATCGAGCGCTACGGCGTCCCCGCCGAGGCCATCGTCATCGAACCGCATGCGCGCCACACCACCACCAACTTGCGCAATGCCTCGCGCCTGCTGATGGCCATGGGCGCCCCGCTGGACAAGGACACGCTGATCGTCTGCAACCCGGACCAGAGCGCGATGATCGAGAACCCCGAATTTGCGGCGCGCAACAACCGCGAACTGGGCTACCAGCCCGGCACCATCGGTGCGCGCGTCTCACTGACCGAGCTGGAATTTCGCCCATCCGCCCTTTCTGCGCGCGTGGACCCGCGCGATCCGCTGGATCCCTGATCGGAGCCGTTCCCCATGCGTAACATCCTCCTCGCCACCATCGCCGCACTCGGCCTCAGTCCCACTGCCGCGCTGGCCTGGGGCGGCACTGCCCACACCGTCATCGACCGCGCCGCGATCGAGGCCATCCCCGAGGACGGCCCGGTGTTCCTGCGCAAGTACGAGGACTATATCGGTGCCTCCTCGCTGCTCCCCGACAGCTGGCGGGGCAACTCCGAGAACTTCTCCAAGATCGAGGAAGACCCCAACCACGGCTGGTTCCGCGAACAGTTCACGTTCCTCAAGCCCATCCCCCGCTCGCGCTACGAGTTCGTGATCGCACTCTACAAGCAGTACGAGAAGATCAAGGACAGCGATCCGGCGACCGCCGCGCGCACCAATGTGCGCTGGACCGGCACGCTGCCTTATGCCGCGATCGAGGCTTACGACCGCATCGTTGCGTGCATGCGCCGCATCCGCGCGGCGAACGCGGAAGGCAAGGACGCGTCCGTGGCCGAGCAGAACTGCGCTTTCGACGTCATCCGCCTCGGCCATTACATCGGCGACGGCGCCAACCCGATGCACGATTCGGTCAGCAGCGACGGCTGGCGTGGGCCGAATCCGCATGGCTACACGACTGACCGCACCGTCCACGGCCGCTTCGAGAGCCAGTTCGTCGATGGCATGAAGCTGACGGTGGCCGACATCGCCCCGCGTATCGGCAAGCCCGGCCGGACCTCGGGCGACATGTTCGACGCGGTGCTGGCCTATCTCGACCACTCGGGCGACAAGGTGGGCGAGGTCTTCGCGCTGGAAAAGCGCGCTCAGTTCGCCGACTTCACCGACCAGCGCGTGCGCGAGATGGTCTATGAACGCACGGCTGCGGGGGCGACGATGCTGCGCGACATGCTCTGCCGCGCCTGGGCCGAGAGCGCCGCGCCTCCGGCCAAGGTCGAACTTTCGCCGATCGACTTCGCCAACCCGAAGTTCAACCCGGAAACCGGCTCGGCGCCCGATTGAACTTTCCGATCCAGCGCGGCGCGTACCCGGGCGTGCCGCGCGTGGCCGATGTCGAAGCGGCGTAGCAGGACGACGGCGGACAAGGCTCCCACCAGCGGCAGGCCCAGTCCCAGCGCCAGCATGCCGGTTTCGACCGAAGTGCCTTGGTGCTCTCCGGGCACGTAGCCCAACCAACCCAGCGACCACCCGATCAACGCCGTCGCCGCCGCGCCGCTGGCCTTCACCGCGACGAGGTAGAAGGCGAACAGCCCCGTCTCCAGTCGCCGCCCATGGCGCAGCGCCACGAAGTCCACCGCGTTGGCCAGCAGCCCCCAGGGCAGCATGAACACCGAGGCGAGGCCGAAGCCGATCACCGCCACACAGGCCAGCAGGGCATCGGGACGATCCAGGCACAGGGCGAACAGCACGAAGCCCACCGCGCTGACGCCGTGGCCCATGGCCAGAACCCGCGCCTGATCCATCCGCGCCGTCAGGGCGGTCCAGAACAGCACCCCGGCAAACTGCCCGCAGGTCATCGCCAGCAGCAGCGTGGCGACCAGATCGGGCCGCTCGACCACGTATGTGCCGATGAACAGGATCATCCGCCCGAACGTCGGCATCGCGAAGCCGGTGACGAGCGCCAGAAGGCCCATGCCCAGCACCAGCGGATCGCGCAGCGGCACGCGGATGGCGTCCTGTCCGGCGGCATCCGCTGACGTCCCGGCCTGACGTCCCGAGGTCGCGACGCACAGGATCATGGTCAGCGCGAAAAGCCCTGCGGCGAATGCTCCGGTCACCGCCAGCGCATCGAAGGCGCGGCTGGGGGGGGGC
>NZ_ALVC01000229.1:0-24877 GCF_000293195.2 Sphingomonas sp. LH128 | reverse complement strand
CGGCGCGGCGGGAGCGGCTGCGCCCGGGCTGATCTGGGGCCTCGACTTCGCACCCGACGGCAGCCACGAACCCGCGCCCTGCGGCCCCGCGCCGGAGGGACGGTTCCGCTGGCTGCACCTCAACCTTGCCGACCATGGCACCCGGGCATGGATCGAACAGTCGGCGCTGTTCCCGGTGGCCGCGCGCGAACTCCTGCTATCTTCCGATTCGCACCAGCGCGCCCTCGTCGAGAGCGGCGCGGTGTGCTGTATCCTCCACGATTTCGAACGCGACTTCGACGTGCGCGCCACCGCGCGGGTCGGCGCGCTGCGCGTGGCGATCCTGGGCGGGCTGATCGTTACCGCCCGGCGCCATCCGCTGGGCGCCGCCGACATCGTCATGCAGCGTGTCGGCGGCGGCGCGCGGGTGACCGGGGCGGCCGCCGCGCTCGACCTGCTGGTGGGCGCGCTGGCGCAGAACATCGACATGGTCATCCGCAACCTGTCCGCCGACATGCAGGCCGCCGAGGACGCCTTTCTCGAAGGCCACCACCCGCCGACCAGCCGCAACCTCCTCGACATCCGCCGCCGCCTTGCGCAGATCCATCGCATGCTCGACGGTGCCCAGCGCGTGTTTCGGCGGCTGGAGCAGGATGACGAACTGCCCGAGACGCTGCAGCCCACGGTCGAGAAACTGTCGCAGCGACTGCAGGGCCTCGATGCCGACGCCCTCGCCGTGCAAGGGCAGTTGCGGCTGCTGCGTGACGAACTCGACCTGCAGCAGGACCAACGCACCAACCAGAACCTCTACCTGCTATCGGTCATGACTGCGCTGATGCTGCCCGCCACGCTGGTAACCGGGCTGTTCGGCATGAACACCGGGGGCCTTCCCTTCAGCGGAGCGCACGGCACCCTCGTCGCCACCGGGATCGCTGCGGGCACCGCTCTGGCGACTTACCTGTTCCTCAGGAGCAAGGGATTCTTCCGCTAGGTTGCAGGAACGTGAGATTTTTTCGAAATGTTGCGGTGACGGAATACAACTACCTTTCAATCACTTGCCTAGAAGATGAGGCGAAGATGAAGGTCGCGCGACTCCAGTGTCATCGAACTTCCATACAACTGTCGTGATGCAGCCATATTAGCCGCCCCGAGGCAGACAAATTCTGCCAAAAAAGGGTGGAAATTCAACATGATGAATAAGGTTGTCCGCGCGACGCTGCTCGCCGGCTCGATCCTCGCCAGCATGAGCGCTTCGAACGCCTGGGCCGATGCTCCTGCAGCCGACACGGCGGCGGACGCAGCAGCGGATTCGGGTCTTGGCGACATCGTCGTCACCGCGACCAAGCGTGAGACCAATCTTCAGGAAACCCCGATCTCGATCAACGTGGTCAACCAGGCCGCGCTGAAGGATCGCCACGTCCAGAGCCTCTACGATCTCGCCGACGGCGCCGTGCCGTCGCTGCGCATCGCCACCTTCGAAGCCCGCCAGAGCGCGCTGACCATCGGCATTCGCGGCATCGTGCCGCTCGACGCCAACCAGCCCGCGCGTGAACAGGGCGTCGGCATCTACGTCGACGGCGTCTACATGGGCCGCCAGCACGGCCTCAACGCCGCGCTGTTCGACGTCGAGCGCGTCGAAGTGCTCAAGGGTCCGCAGGGCACCCTGTTCGGCCGCAACACCGAAGGCGGCGCGCTCAGCATCGTCTCGAAGGCCCCCACCGGCGAGTTCGGCGGCCGCATCGAAGGCGGCCTGGGCAACTACGGTTCGTACAACAGCGCGATCCACGTCGACCTGCCCAAGTTCGCAGGCTTCTCGGTCAAGCTCGACGGCGTGCTGCAGCACCAGGACCCGACCACCAAGAACCCGCTCGAAGGCCAGGCCGGCTTCAACCAGTACCACCGCAAGGGCGGCCGCGTGGCCGTGCGCTGGCAGCCGACCAGCACCATCACCAACGACTTCTCCTACGACGTCGCGCGCGATGAGAATACGCCGTTCTACAGCCAGCTGCTGAACTACAATCCCAACGGCTGCGTCGCCGGCACCCAGGCCGCGAACGCCGCCTGCAAGCTGCCCGGCACCGACTACACCACCATCACCGGCACCGTTAAGCCGCTGATGCCCGGCGTCGTCGTCAACGGCGATACCCGCATGAAGGTGGCCGACATCGGCGTGCCGCAGCAGGTCAGCGTCGACAAGACCCACGGCTTCACCAACACCCTGAAGTGGGAAGCTACCCCCGAGATCGAAATCCGCTCGATCACCGCATGGCGCGGCGTCGACGCGACGCAGTGGGACAACTCGGGCGGCGCGCACCGTCCGCCGCTGGTCAGCTTGACCTCGGCCTGCACCCAGACCGCTCCGTG
Source organism: Sphingomonas sp. LH128 (assembly GCF_000293195.2). Lineage (NCBI taxonomy): Bacteria > Pseudomonadati > Pseudomonadota > Alphaproteobacteria > Sphingomonadales > Sphingomonadaceae > Sphingomonas > Sphingomonas sp. LH128. The sequence continues at coordinate 22,534 of NZ_ALVC01000229.1, read as the reverse complement.
CGCCTTCAGCCGCTACAGCCTTGCCGACCTGCGCCAGCGCCAGTTCAGCCAGGAACTGCAGGCCGTGGGCACCTTCGGCAAGATCGACTACGTTGCGGGTCTGTTCTACTTCAACGAGCACGTCAGCGACGATGCGGCGACGCCGAACTCGAACGGCGTCTACCTCAATGCCGCCGGCCAGCCGGTCTACATCATCCTGAATTCGTGCACCGGTTCGGGCGGGTTCGGTTCGGACGTCGGCTGCCGCTCGATCGACCGCGCCTCGGAAGTGTGGTCCAAGAGCTACGCCGCCTACGGCCAGCTGACCTACAACGCCACCGACAAGCTGCACGTCACCGTCGGCGGCCGCTACACGCATGACGAGAAGAAGGGCGTCCTGCACTTCTCGCGCAACGTCAACTACGACACCAACCCGCCCGCCGCGAGCGTCGGCTACAAGCCGCTCGATGCGACCTGGAACCGCTTCAACCCGATGGCGACGGTGGCCTACGACGTGACCGACGACATGCACGTCTATGCCAAGTACGCCACCGGCTACCGCGCCGGCGGCGCCAGCTCGCGCACGTCCAACTACCAGTCGTTCAATCCGGAGGACGTGAAGTCCTACGAAGTGGGCCTGAAGTCGGACTTCTGGGATCACCGCGCCCGCTTCAACCTGGCCGGCTACATCATGGACCGCAAGAACAGCCAGGTCGACATCAGCTCGATCCAGTTCGTGGGTTCGAGCAGCTTCAACAACCTCGTCACCATCAATGCTCCCGGCATCACCAAGATCCGCGGCATCGAGGCGGACCTGACGCTGGAGCCGAACGACGGCCTGACGCTGAACGCATCGTACGCCTACACCTATACCAAGATCCCGCCGGTGCTCATCACTGCGGCGGATACCGCGGGCCGTTCCACCAGCGTCTACCAGCAGTTCTACATCGTGTTCACCCCGCGCAATGCGGCCAGCGGCTCGATCGACTACGTGCTGCCGATCGGTGCGCAGGACACCAAGATCAAGTTCCACATCGACGGCAACTACTCGCAGGCGACGCAGGCCTTCGACCAGTTCGCCACCAAGAACGACGCCTCGCTCATCTTCAACGGTCGCATCTCGCTCGCCGACATCGGCGTGGGTGACCACAAGCTGACGCTGGGCGTGTGGGGCCGCAACCTCTTCAACGAGCAGTACGTGTTCCGCCGTGACCCGTCGAACAGCCTGCCCGGCGCCCCGACCACCAACGTCACCGTCGGCAGCATTTCCAACGTGCTGGGCGACTACGGCAACTTCAACGCGCCGCGCACTTTCGGCATCGACGCCAGCGTGGCGTTCTAAGCGAATTCCCCCGGCTTTCGCGGGCCGGGGGGACACTGCGGATCGCGCGGGCGAGTGCCTGCCCTTTCACGATGGGAAAGGCGCTCAAACCGCCTCCCGCGCGATCAGCTACTGGACCGGCGTGACGCATCCCCCGCGTTACGCCGGTCTTTTTGCGTTTGCAGAGAGCCACGAGATATAGCCCGTCATCCCAACGAAGGCTGGGACCGCTGGCGTGTTACCCTTCGCTGTCGTTCAGACGACCTGTCGACAGTTGGGTTTTGTCGGCATGAGGTCCCAGCCTTTGCTGGGATGACGACGGTGCTTCAAACCGGCAACCGCGCCACGATGCGCAGCCCCGGCCCGGCATCCTCAAGCGCCAACGTTCCCCGGTGAAGGCGCACGATCGCTTCCATCAGCGGCAGACCCAGGCCATGGCCACCGCCCTGCCCACCATAATGCCCACCATTCTGGCCCGACCGCTCGACCCGTCCGAACCGGCGCATCACATGCTCGCGCTGGCTTGCGGGGATACCCGGGCCATCGTCGGTGACGACAAGCACCACCGCCTGCGCCTCGCGCGCGATCGAAACCCTGATCCGCGTGCCCGAAGGGGTATGCCGAACCGCGTTCTCCAGCATGTTGACCAGAAGCTGCGACAGAAGCTGCCGGTCGCCGACCAGCTTTGCCTCGTCAGCGCGTTCCATCAGCACGCGCTGGCCGCGCTCCTGCGCGACGGGCTGCACCATCTCGACGATCTCGGTCGCCAGTTCGGCCAGGTCGAATCGACGGAAACCAGCGCGGCGCGATCCGTCCTCTATCTCGGCGATCCGCAGCATGGCCGCGAACATGCCGAGCAGTTCGTCCGCCTGCATCCGCGCCGTCGCCACCCGCTCGCGCACCGGCTCGGCGGCGGCGCTTTGCTCCAGCAGCGCGAGTTCGTTGCGCAGCCGTGCCAGCGGCGTACGCATCTCGTGCGAGATGTCGTTGGAAACGTTGCGGATTTCGCCCATGAGCTGGCCGATGCGGTCGAGCATGCGGTTGAAGGCACCCGCCTGCTGGTCGAACTCGCCGCCGTCGCCGGGCATCGGGACGCGCTGGGCAAGGTCGCCCTCGATGATCGATTCCGCCGTGTGGCGCACCGCGTCGATGCGCTTGCCGACCAGGCGCCGAAATGCCAGCAGTCCCCACAGCACCACCAGCACGATGGCGCCGAACCCGGCGAAGTAGATCCGGCGGCGCGCGGCGAAATAGTTGTCGACCGGCTCCGTCTCGGCGAAGATGGCAAGGCGCATGCCGCCGCCGATCTCGCGGACCAGCACGCGGCCCGCGCTGAGCCCCGCGATCCGGTCCTGCCGTCCGAGCGTGGAGTAACCCAGCGGCAGTTCCCGGTTCAGCCGGACATTGCCGACGATGGGGTTCCCGTGCGCATCGCTCAGCAGCACGCCGAGGTCGCCGGTATCGCGCTGCCGCGCCATCTCCATGATATGTTGGCTCAGTTCCGCACGGTTCGGAGTGGTCCCCCTCGGCACCAGCGTCTCGCTCTCCGACTCGATGCGCTCATCCACCAGCACCCGCACCATCGAGGCGGTCGCGAAGAAGGTTCCGAACCCCGCCAGCGCCGTCACCGTCAGGAACAGCGCGAGGAACACCACGGTGAGGCCGCGCAGGGATCGGGGGAGCGGCCTCATGCCCGCAGCACGTACCCCATGCCGCGCACGGTGGCGATCGGATCGTCACCGTGCTGCAACAGCTTGACGCGCAACTGGCGTATATGGGCATCGACGATGTTGGTCGTGGTCTCGAAGTCCTGCCCCCAGATCCGCTCGATCAGCATGGGCCGCGTCACCACTTCGCCGGCATCGCGTGCGAGGGCCAGCAGTAGCCGGAACTCGGTCTGCGAAAGCGCCAGCGGCTGCCCGCCGCGCCAGACCATGAGGCGCGAGGGGCTGATCACGATATCGCCCGCAGCAATCGTATCACTGGGCTGCTCGGTCGTCCGCCGCGCCCGCACGAGGGCATTGAGCCGCGCGTTCAGTTCGAGCGGATCGACCGGCTTTACCACGTAGTCGTCGGCACCCGCCTCCAGCCCCTCGACCTTGTCGAGCGTCTGGCCAAGCGCGGTCAGCATCAGCACCGGCATGGTCATGCCCTGCCCGCGCATCTCCCGCAGCAGCGTGACGCCGTCCATCGTCGGCAGCATCCAGTCGAGCACAACCGCGTCGAAGGGCCGTCTGCCCAGCAGCGACAGCGCTTCCTGCCCGTCCCCGACCGGCTGCACCTCGTGCTCGAAATGCCCGAGTTGCTCGGTAAGCTGGCGACGAAGGTGGGAATCGTCCTCGACCAGGAGGATCTGCAGGCTCATGCGGACGTGCCCCGTGAAATTGCGCTCCATGAAAGCGCGAGGGTGAATTGCCCCATCATAGTGCCCGGATTTCCGCATGACCACCAGCGAGATGGCAGCGATCGTCAAACCGTGAAAGTCACCGTCACCCGCAGGCCCGGCTTCGCATCGCCGAGTTCGAGCTGTGCGCCCATGCGCTCGGCGGTGGACTTGACGATGGCCAGGCCGAGGCCGCTGCCGGGCGGCCCGCGCTCGCCCTGCAGCCGGGCGAAGCGCGACATCGCCATCTCGCGCAGTTCGGCCGGAATGCCGGGGCCGGTATCGACCACCGCGAGCCGGACCACACCCGCTTCCGCGCTCAGTTCGATCTGCGCCATGCCACCGGGGCGATTGTAGCGGATCGCGTTGTCGACGAGGTTGGACAGCATCTCGAACACCAGCGTGCGATGTCCGTGGATGCGGTAAGGCCCGTCTCCGGCCTCGAGTAGCAATTCGACGTCCGCCTCGATCGCCTGCCGGATGCGGCGGGAGATCACGTGCTGGCTCAGTTCCTTGAGATCGATCTCGTGGTCAGGCGGCAGCACCCCCGCCTCGTCGGCACGGGCAAGCGTGAGGAGCTGCGTCAGCAGGCGTTCGAGGCGGTCGGTCGCCTCCTCGATCTCGTGCAGCGCCTCGCCCGAGCCGCGCCGCGCCAGCGCGACCTGCACCTTGAGCACCGAGAGCGGCGTACGCATCTGGTGCGAAGCATCGGCGGTGAAGCGGCGCATGCCGGTGGTGGCATCGTCAAGCCGCGCCAGAAGCCGGTCGAACGAGCGCGACAGCGGGCGCAGTTCGGTCGGCAACGGTCCGGTGCGCAGCGGCGAGAGATCGGGTGCGGCGCGGGTATCACGCGCCTCGATCACGCCGCGCAGGTCCGAGAGTGGCCGCAGGCTCCACCCGAGCGCGGGGCGGATCAGCAGGAGCACGATGCCGACCAGCACGCACTCGCCGATCAGCAGCGCGATCATCAGCTTGTCGCGCAGGGAATTACGGTTCTGCAGCGTCTCGGCCACCTGCACCACGACCGGCGCATCGATCCGCGGCAGGTTGCGGCGGATCTCGGCTATGCGGATGCGCTGGCCGCGAAACTGCGCGAAACGGAAGCGCGGCTCATCGACGGAGAGCACGGAAATGTCGGGCGCGGGCAGATCCGCGTAGCCGGTGAGCAACGTATTGCCCACGGCGATCCGGTAGTAGACGTTGTCGCGCTCGGAGTTCTCCAGCATGCCGAAAGCGGCGGGCGGCAGGTCGAGAGTAACCTCGCCGCGCTCAACCTGCACGGTCTCGGCGATGGCGCCCAGCGCACCGCCGAGCACGCGGTCGTTGGTGCGGCGCACGACGTCGGAAATCAGTACCCAGCCGAGCAGTCCCAGCACCAGCGCCAGCGCCGCCAGCGGCCCGAACATCGCCAGCAGAAGGCGGAAGCGCAGGGAAATGGCTCTGCCCGCACCGCCGCTCATGACCGGTCGAGCATGTAACCCACCCCGCGCACGGTGCGGATCGCTGGGCCGTCGGGTGCGAGTTTGCTGCGTAGGCGGGTGACGTTGACCTCCAGCGCGTTGGAACCGACCGGATCGTCGAAGCCGAAGACCTCGGCTTGCAAGGTCTCGCGGTTGACGATCTGGCCCGCCCGCGCCGCCAGAGCCTCCAGCACCGCCCATTCGCGGCGGCGCAGTTCGATCAGGCGCCCCGCCACCTCGACGCGGCCGGTAGAGCGGTTCACCGTCATCGCCCCGATGGCGATCTCGGGCGCGGCGTCGCCGCCCCGGCGGCGGCCCAGCGCACGCACGCGGGCCTCCAGTTCCTCCACCTCGAAGGGTTTGCGCAAGTAATCGTCGGCGCCGAGGTCGAGGCCGCGCACCCGGTCGTCGAGGCCGTCACGCGCGGTCAGCATCAGCACCTGCGACTGGTCGCCCCGCGCGCGCAGGCGAGCGAGCACCTGGAACCCGTCGATGTCGGGCAGGCCGACGTCGAGGATCACCAGCGAATACGGCTCGGTCGCCGAAACCGACAGCGCTTCCTCCCCGCCCGCCACGTGATCGACCGCGTGTCCCGCCGCGCGCAGCAGCGAAAGGATGCCCCGTGCCAGTGCCGCGTCGTCTTCAACGATGAGGATTCTCACGATCGAAATCCATGAAAGGTCAGTGACAGGTTGAAAACGTACATCATCGAGCGCTGCTTATCCGAACATAGAGGCGGAAAGCGAGAGGAGTCGACAATGCGTTCTTTCACCCCTGTTCTGGCACTAGCGGTCCTTCTGGCCGGACCCGCAGCCGCGCAGAAGCCTGAGGCGCCGCAGCGCCCCTCCGGTTATCCGCGCAGCTACGACACGCTGATCGCCGACGCCCGCGCCGACGGCAAGGTACGCATCTACGCCAATGCCGACCGCGCCGAGATGGTGCCGGTGGTGGCGGAGTTCAAACGGCTCTTCCCCGGCATCGCGGTCTACTACGCCGACATCGGCTCGACCGAGATGTACCAGCGCTACACCCGCGAGACGCGCAGCCGCCAGTATTCGGCCGACATCGTGTGGTCCTCGGCGATGGACCAGCAGATCAAGCTCATCAACGACGGCTACGCGCAGCAGTACGCCAGCCCCGAGAAGCCCGCCCTGCCCGAAACGGCGGTGTGGAAGAACATGGGCTACGGCGTCACCGCCGAGCCGATCGGCTTCGTCTACAACCGCAGGATCATATCGGACGCACAGGCCCCGCGCACGCATCAGGCACTCGAGGAATTGCTCCGCCGCCGCCGCGTCGAATTCACCGGCAAGGTCGCGACGTTCGATGCGGCCCGCTCCAACACCGGCTATCTCTATCTCTCGCAGGACTTCCTCGCGACGCGCGACACCCGCTCGCTGGTCGAGGCGATCGGCGCGACGCGCCCCGTTCTGGAAATCAGCACCCAGCCGATGCTGGCGGGCGTCGCCTCCGGCAAGCTGGCGATCGCGTACAATGTCATCGGCTCCTACGCGCTGGAGCAGGCGCGCCGCAGTCCGCAGCTGGGTGTGGTGTTCCCCAAGGACTACACGCTCGTCACTTCGCGCATCGCCTTCATCGGACGGGACGCGCGCCATCCGGCGGCGGCGAAGCTGTTCCTCGATTTCCTTCTTTCGCGCGCCGGGCAGGCCCAGCTTGCCCGGCACAGTCTGTGGCCGGTGCGCACCGACGTACCCGCCCGCCGCCTGCCTACGCAGCAGACGCGCGTAGTGCGCGTCGGCCCTCAACTTCTCGTCAATCTGGATCACCTGACCCGGCAGCGATTCCTGCGCGAATGGAACGCCGCTCTGGTCACTGGGAGAGAACAAAAACCATGACCCGTACTCTGATGGCCAGTGCAGCATTCCTTGCACTGGCAGTTGCCAACCCCGCGCTGGCGCAAGCGCCGACGCGCGACGAACTCGCCGATCTGGTGCGCGCGCAGGCCGCCGAGATCGCCTCGCTGCGCCAGCGCGTCGATGCGCTGGAAGCCACCCGCACCGCTGCAGCAGCGCCGCAGCAAAGCGCTCCCGTAGTCGCTGCCGCCGAACCCGAGCAGGCCGCGCCGACCATCCTCTCGACCCAGCCCTATGCGGCCCAGCTTCTTCCCCCCGGCCCCGCCGAGCGCGACATCGAGCGCGTGCGCGCCACCGCCGTCGCCGCGACGGACGTGACGACCGAATGGGGCCAGGGCCTGCCGGTATTCCACTCGGGCGACGGCACCTTCAGCTTCAAGCCGCGCGGCCGCATCATCACCGACGTCAGCACCACCCGTGGCTCCAAGTACGACGGCCGCAACCTGACGACCACCGGCATGCGCGCGCTGCGCATGGGCCTCGAAGGCACCGTCGGCAGCCACTTGTTCTACCAGTTCGAGAGCGATTTCTCCGAGAACGCGGTCGATGTCGTCACCGCCTTCATCGGCTGGAAGAACAAGATCGCGCCCGGCCTCGATTACGACGTGCGCGTCGGCCACTTGTTCAACGACCGCAGCTTCGAAGGCTCCACCGGTTCGGACTCCACCCCGTTCGCCGAGCGCACCGTGGTCGCCACCGCGATCATCCCGCAGCGCGCCTTCTATGGCCTGGGCATCATGCCGCGCCTGTTCTGGAAGACCGGCCACGCCTCGCTCACCGTCACCGGCGACCGCATCGACGGCGACCAGTCCACCTCGGACAACCGCACCGTGATCGCCCGCGCGCACTGGAACCCGATCAAGAGCCCGCGTCAGGTGCTCCACCTCGGCATCTGGGGCTTCGACGAGCACCTCCAGCCGGGCAAGAACACGCTGGGCCGGAGCACCGTGATCGGCGGCCGCTTCAACGGCGCGCTGCGCCTGTCGACCGGCGACATCATCGGCGGCACCGGCACCACCGGCTACGGCGCGGAACTCGGCGGCTACACCGGCCCGCTGTGGGTCATGGCCGAGGCGGGCGAACGCCATGCGCGCCTCGACAACGGACGCCCGGACTTCGTCACGCAGGCATGGAGCGTCTCGGGCGGTTTCTTCATCACCGGCGACCTGCCGCCCTACAACCCGCGCCTCGGCAGCTTTGGCCAGCCCAAGGTGCTGCGCCCCGTCTTCGACGGCGGCCCGGGCGCGATCGAGTTGACCGCGCGCTACGAGAACCTGGAATTCAAGGACATCGCCACGCCTGCTCAGGGCTGGGCGGCGACGCTGGGCGCGAACTGGTATCTCAACAGCTTCGTGCGCTTCCAGGTCAACGCGATCCACTGGAACACCGAGAACACCGCCGGGATCTACACCGGCAAGGATGACGGCGAGACGCTCACCGCGCGCGTCGGCGTCACCTTCTAAGCCTTTCCCTTTCAAACCATGACCAGAACCGGGGACCAACAATGAGTCTCGCCCTTATCGGCTTCCTGATGGTGGCCACCTTCATGACGCTCATCATGACCAAGCGGATGACCCCGCTGGTCGCGCTGAGCGTCGTGCCCACCACGTTCGCGCTTCTCGCCGGCTTCCACGCCGGGCTGGGCGACATGATGATCGACGGCGTCAAGAACCTTGCGCCAACCGGCGTCATGCTGCTGTTCGCGATCCTGTTCTTCAGCACCATGACCGACACCGGCCTGTTCGACCCGCTGGTCGGCAAGCTGATCCGGCTGGTCCATGGCGACCCGATGCTGATCCTGATCGGCTCGGTCGTCCTGTGCGCGCTCGTCAGCCTCGATGGCGACGGGTCGACCACCTACATCATCACGATGGCCGCCATGCTGCCGCTCTACAAGCGCTACGACATGAACCGCCTCTACCTTGTCTGCCTGCTGATGGTGACGAGCGGCGTGATGAACCTGACGCCGTGGGGCGGGCCGACGGCGCGCGCCGCCAGCGCCCTGAAGCTGGACCCGGCCGCGCTGTTCCTGCCGCTGATCCCGGGCATGATCGCGGGCCTCGCGTTCCTGATCGGCCTTGCCATCTACTTCGGCCGCAAGGAACGCCGCCGCATCGGCAAGGTCGAGAACCTCGCCGCGCTGGAAGCCAGCGACCTCGCCGTCTCGCAGTGGCCCGAAGCGCGCCGCCCGAAGATGATCTGGTTCAACGGCGCGCTCGTCGTCGCGCTGCTGGTGCTGCTGGTCTGGGGCGTGCTGCCGCTGCCGATCCTGATGATGCTGGCCTTCGCGATCTCGATGATCGCCAACTACCCCGACACCCAGTCGCAGAAGGAGCGCATCAGCGCCCATGCGGGCAATGTCCTCTCGGTCGTCTCGCTGATCTTCGCGGCCGGCATCTTCACCGGCATCCTGTCGGGCACCGGCATGGTCGAGGCGATGAGCAAGGAAGTCGTCGGCCTGATCCCGCCGGTCCTTGGCCCCTACATGGCGCCCATCACCGCCCTCATCAGCCTGCCGGGCACGTTCTTCATTTCGAACGACGCCTTCTACTTCGGCATGCTGCCGATCCTGGCCGAAGCCGGGGCGCACTACGGCGTCGAGCCGATGGCGATCGCCCGCGCCTCGCTGATGGGCCAGCCGGTCCACCTGCTCAGCCCGCTGGTGCCCTCGACCTACCTGCTGGTGAGCCTTGCCGGCGTGGATCTGGCGGACCACCAGAAGTTCACGCTGGTCCCGGCGGCGCTGTGCTGCCTCGTCATGACCGTGGTGGGCATGGCGGTGCTGGCCTTCCCGTTCGTGGGGTGAATGCCGCATGATGATCTCTCCCCTTCGTCATTGCGAGCATAGCGAAGCAATCCAGGACGGCCTCATGCCGCGCTGGATTGCCGCGCCCCTGCGGGGCTCGCAATGACGGTGCGGGGGATCATCGGTGACGCGGGGACGCTGGGCGTCATCCTGCGCTTCATCGCCGCACTCGCCGTCGGCGCGTGCGGCGGCGCCTTCTTCTGGTCGATCCATGCCCCGCTGCCGTGGGTGCTGGGATCGATGACCGCGTGCGCGGCGGGCAGCATCGCGCGCCTGCCGATCGCCGCGAATTCCGCCACCCGCAGGCCGATGTCCGCCGTGCTCGGCGTCGTGCTGGGCAGTGCGTTCCACCCCGGCATCGCCGCGCAGGCTGCGCAGTGGATCGTGCCGATCGCACTGCTACCGCTGTTCCTGACCAGCGCCGCCATCGCCTGCGTCTTCTATTTCCGCATGATCGCAAAGTTCGACCCGCCCACCGCCTACTTCGCCGGAATGCCGGGAGGCATCGCCGAGATGGTCGTCCTCGGCTCCGAGCGCGGCGCGGACGAGCGCACGATCGGCCTGATCCACGGCGCGCGGATCTTCCTCGTCGTCTTCATCCTCCCCTTCCTCAGCCGCCTGTTCGAGGCGGAGACCGGCCACGCCCCGCTTCCTCCCCAGGTTTCGGGCGTGGCCGACTGGACCCTGCTGCCATGGGCGCTCGGCTGCATGATCGTCGGCAGCGTGATCGGCCGCGCGCTGAAACTGCCCGCGTGGCACCTGATGGGGCCGCTGTTCGTCAGCGCCGCCATCCACCTGACGGGCCTGAGCGACTTCCACATCCCGGCATGGGCCATCGCCGCCGCGCAGGTCGGCCTCGGCGCGACGATCGGCTGCCGTTTCGTAGGGCTGGACCTGCCGACGCTGCTGCGCACGCTGATGCTGGCGGCGGGATCGACCGCGATCCTCTTGGTCATAACCTTCGTCTGGGCATTCGGCATCGGCTGGGCTACCGAACTGGACCCGGCGCTGCTGACGCTGGCCTACTCGCCCGGCGGCGTGGCGGAAATGAGCATGGTGGCCCTCAGCCTCGCACTGGAGGCAAGCTTCGTGGTCGTCCACCACCTCGTCCGCGTGGTGCTGGTCATCATCGGCGCGCCTGCTGCGTTCAAGTTCATGGGAACCCGAGATGCCTGATCCCTTCACCGAAAAGATCGCCATTCTCTATCAGGCGATCGAGCCGCCGGTGATCGACGGCCAGCGCAAGGACGCCAAGCCCGGCGGCTATTCCGACAGCGGCGCCGACATGGGCGTGGCCCTGCGCTCGGTCGGCTGCACGCTGGTGACCCCGGTGGCCGATCCCGATCCGACCTCGGTATTCGACTGGGTCTGGCCCGACACGCCCGAAGGCATCGACGCCGCGCTGGCAGCAGGCGCGACGCTGCTCTGGGCCAACACCGTCGTGTTCGACGGCCACCCGATCGAAGCCGCCAGCCGCCGCGCATGGGTGGTCAGCGCCGATCCGCGCACCATGCAAGAGGTGGACGACAAAGCCGCCACCAACGCCCTCCTCGCCGCCGAGGGCCTGCCCGTCGCCGGTTCCTGGGTGGTCGACGGCGCCGCGCCCGATATCGAGGCTCAGCTTGCCGCCTTCGCCGGGCACCTCCCGCTGGTGGTGAAGCCGCTGCGCGGTCGCGGCAGTCAGGGCGTCAGCGTCGCGCGCAGCCGCGAAGAGATGATCGCGAGCACCCGGGCCATCGTCGCAGGCGGCAAGTTCGGCACCGCGATCATGATCGAGCAGTTCCTGCCCGGTCAGGAAATCACGATCACGGTCATGCCCGCAGCCGCACGCGAAGGCGAGAGCAAGCCCTTCGCCCTGCCCCCGGTCCGCCGCTTCGACCAGCATGACGACGTCGCGCCCTACAACGGCGACGTCCCCGTCAGCACCAACAGCGCGGCGATGACGGGCGAGGAATGCGCTGACCCGGCCATCGTCGCGGTCACCGCCGCCTGCGAGCAGGCCGCCGCGATCATCGGCATCCGCACCCCGATGCGGATCGACTGCCGCCAGGACGCGACCGGCGACTACCTGTTGTTCGACGTCAACATCAAACCCAACCTCACCGGCGCGGGCCGACCCGGCCGCGACCATGAGGATAGCCTTTCCACAATCGCCGCCGCCGCCATAGGCTGGCGCTACGCAGACCTCCTCGTCGCAGCCATCCGCGGCGCGTGGACCAACAGGGACAATATCGCATGACTGACCTTTGGCAGCACATTGTTGCCGACTTCTCCAACATCGGCTCACCGGCTGCGCTGTCCGCCTTCGGGCAGGTGGTGCTGATCGACATCATGCTGGCCGCCGACAACGCGATCGTCGTCGGCGCGCTCGCCGCCGGGCTTCCGGCCGCGATGCGCCGCAAGGTCATCATGATCGGCGTGATCGCCGCTCTGGTGCTGCGCGTCGCCTTCGCGCTCGTGGTCAGCCAGTTGATGCAGATCGTCGGGCTCGTCTTCGCGGGCGGCCTGCTGCTGATCTGGGTGGCATGGAAGATGTGGCGCGAACTGCGCGAGGACCGCAGCGACGACGAACCCGACTCGACCATCGCCAAGGTCGCTCCGCGCAGTTTCGCCGGCGCGGCATGGGCCGTCGCCGTCGCCGACGTCAGCATGAGCATCGACAATGTGCTGGCCGTCGCGGGCGCCGCGCGCGACCACCCCGGCATCCTCGCGGTCGGCCTGATCCTCTCGGTCGCGCTGATGGGCATCGCCGCCAACGTTCTGGCGCGCGTTATCGAGACCTATCGCTGGCTCGCCTACGTCGGCCTGCTGGTGATCCTGTGGGTCGCGGGCAAGATGATCTGGGAGGGCCTCGTCGATCCTTCGCGCGGAATCATTGCCCTGTTCTGAACGATAGATGCGGACGGCAGGCGGCGAACCGCCTGCCGTCCGACCGCCCCGCGATGAGACATTGTATCGGCACGGGTTGCATCGCACTGTACTTGCACGGCATGAGTATCCGATGACCAGCTTCGGAACGCCTGCGTGCAACTGACCCGTTACACCGACTATGCCGTGCGCGTCCTGCTGCATGTCGGTGCGCGGGACGAAGGGGACCTCTCCTCGATCGCCGAGATCGCGCAGACTTACGACATTTCACGCAACCACCTGATGAAAGTGGTGCAGGATCTTGGCCAGGCCGGGTTTCTCGAAACCGTGCGCGGTCGTGGCGGAGGCCTGAGGCTGGGCCGCCAGGCGAACGAGATCACCGTCGGCGAGGTCGTACGGCATACCGAAACCGGCTTCCAGCTGGTCGACTGCACAAACTGCATAGTGCGCACCGCCTGCACCCTGCCGCGCGTCTTCAACGAGGCGAGGCGCGCCTTCCTCGACGTGCTTGACCGTTACACGCTGGCCGATGCACTGACCCGACGTGACGATCTGCGGCGTATTTTCCGCGCTTTCGCCCCGACCGATCAGGCGCTCTGACGACGCCGTCCGAGGGCATGGGCGCCAGAACCGCGGGGACGCCCGAGCGATACTTGCACCGGGTTAGCATCGGCGCCGCGACACGGCGGAGCGGGCTGCGCTAGCCAGACCCTCGATACGATTCGGGGAGATGAACATGAAGATCGACAACACCCTTGCCGCCGTGGTCACCGGCGGCGCCTCGGGCCTTGGCCGGGCGAGTGCGAAGGCGCTGGCCGATGCAGGCGTCAAGGTCGCCATCTTCGACATCAGCGAGGAAGCGGGCGAAGCCTTCGCGGCGGAAATCGGCGGCGTGTTCTGCAACGTCGACATCACCAGCGAGGAGAGCGTCGAGGCCGGCTTCGCCAAGGCGCGCGAGGCCCATGGGCAGGAGCGCATCGTCGTCCACTGCGCAATCGTCGCGGGCGGCGGCAAGACCGTCTCGTTCGACAAGAAGACCGGCGGCTACAAGCGCACGCCGACCGAGCAGATCGCCAAGTCGGCCGAAGGAATCTTCACCGCCTCCTACCGCGTCGCCTCGATCGCGGCGCTGGGCATGGCAACGGCCGAGACCCTGAACGATGACGGCGAACGCGGCACGATCATCCTCACCTCCTCGGCCGCCGCAGAGGACGGACAGATCGGTCAGGTCGCCTACGGCGGCGGCAAGGGCGCGGTGAACGCGATGGTCCTGCCGATGGCGCGCGACCTCATGGACCTCGGCATCCGCGTCAACGCGATCATGCCGGGCACTTTCGCGACGCCGCCAATGCTGCGCGTCAAGGAACATGCGCCCGAAGTGTACGAGAATCTCGGCAAGGCGGTGCCCTTCCCGCGCCGTCTCGGCAATCCGGAGGAGTTCGGCTCGCTGGTGCTCGAACTGGTGCGCAACATCTATTTCAACGGCCAATGCATCCGCCTCGACGGCGCGATCCGCATGCCGCCGAAGTAACCGTCCGGCCCACCCCGTACGGCTAGGTCGCTGCGCTCCCAAGCCTTCCGGCCCTCCCGCCTGCGGGAGGGTGTGGCGCTGTTTCTCCCCTCCCGCCTGCGGGAGGGGCTGGGGGTGGGTCTTTTCCCATCTTACTTCCGCTTGACTCCCCCTCCCTGCCCGGCCCAATCGGCCCGATGCGACGCATGGGGATTCACGCTCTCAAGGCCCTGGCCATCCGGCAGCGCCAGCGGCTGCGGTCGAGCGAAATGGCCTTCATCGTGCTGGCCCTCGTCGCCGGGCTGGCGGCGGGCTGGCTGACGAACCTGCAGGGCTTCATCGCCCACGCCATCCAGCGACTGCTCTACGGCATCGGCGACAACCGCCTGAGTGCGCTCGGCGAGATCCGCAACTGGTGGCGGCTGCTGGCGCTGCCGCTGGGCGGGCTGGTGCTGGTGGCAATGACGCATTTCCTGAAAACCCGCCGCCGCGCCCCGATCGACGTCGTCGAGGCCAACGCGCTGCACAGCGGCCGCATTCCCTTCGTCGACAACCTGGTGATCTCGGTCCAGACGATCCTCTCCAACGGCGCGGGTGCATCGGTGGGGCTGGAGGCGGCCTACGCGCAGATGGGCGGCGGCGTCGCCTCGGTGCTGGGGCAGTGGTTCAAGCTGCGCCGCTCGGACATGCGCACCCTTGTCGGCGCGGGCGCGGGCGCGGCGGTCGGCGCCGCGTTCGGAGCGCCGCTGGCGGGTGCGTTCTACGCCTTCGAGATCGTCATCGGAACGTATACGCCCGCCGCGATCGCCCCGGTCGTGGCTGCCGCGCTGGGCGCCGCCTTCGTGACGCGGGCGCTGGGGGTGGAGCCCTACCTCATCGCCACCGCCGCCGACCGGACACTGACTACCGGCGACTACTTCATCTACACCATCCTGGGCCTCGCCTGCGCGCTGGTGGGCATCGCGATGATGCGTCTCGTCACCTTCGCGGAGCAGAAGATGCAGGGCGTAAGCGGTCGCATCGCACGCTGGAAGCCGGTGATCGGCGGATTCCTGCTGATGCCGCTCGCCATGGTGACACCGCAGACGCTTTCCGCCGGGCACGGAGCGATGCACCTCAACATCGCGATGCAACCGGCGCTCCAGTTTCTCGTCACCGTGCTGGTGCTCAAGGTGCTGGCCTCCGCGATCTCGATCGCCTTCGGATTTCGCGGCGGCCTGTTCTTCGCCTCGCTGTTCATCGGCTCGCTGGTCGGGCTGATCTTCGCCGCGCTGGCATCGATGGCGGGTATCGCGCTCGACATCAACGACGCAGCGCTGGTCGGCATGTCCGCGCTCGCGGTGTCGGTGGTAGGCGGCCCGATGACGCTCGCCATGCTGATGCTGGAGACCACCCACGACTTCGCGCTGATGGGCGTTGTGCTGACCGCCTCGCTGGTGTCGAGCGCGCTGACCCGCGAGACCTTCGGCTATTCGTTCTCCACCTGGCGCCTGCACGTGCGCGGCTCGATCATCCGGTCCCCGCGCGATATCGGCTGGATGCTGGCGCTGACGGCCGGGCGCATCATGCGCAAGGACTGGAAGAGCGCAGCGGCCAGCCTCTCGGTCGCGGACTTCCGCGCGCAAGTGCCGCTGGGTTCGACGAGCAAGGCGATCCTGCTCGATGACGAGGGGCACTACGCCGGGATCGTGGCGACGGCTTCGGCGTACAATCCCGAACTGGCGCCCGATACACAAGTGGGCACGCTGGCGACGCTGCAGGCGAACACCCTATCGCCGGTCACGGACATCCGGGCGATGCTGAAAGCCTTCGACCTTGCCGTGGCGGACGAACTGGCGGTGGTGGACGGCGTCGGCAACGTCGTCGGCGTGGTGACCGAACGGCATGCGAGGCGGCGCTACTTCGAGGAAATCGAAGCCTCGCAGCGGGAGCTGTTCGGGGAGAATTGAGGGCGCGCGGTGCGCCCGGCCGGTCCGTCGTCTTCCTACCTCGTCATTCCCGAGAAGGCGGGAACCCAACTGATGACATCGCATGTTGCACGGTCATCAGCTGGGCCCCCGCCTTCGCGGGGGTGACAACGTAATTTTGAATTGGAGAGACACCTCCCGCTGGCAGGAGGTGTCCCTTTCAGATCAGTCCTGAGCCACCGGCAGCCACACCGCGCTGGCCTGATCGCCGCCGAAGTGCACCGTCTCGGTCGCCTTCACGTAGTCCTTGGGCTTGGCGTCCATGATCGAGGGCACCCAGCTCTGCGGGTTGCGATCGTAGAGCGGGAACAGGCTGGACTGCACCTGCACCATGATCTTGTGGCCCGGCAGGAACACATGATCGACGTTGGGCAGCGCCCACTTGAAGTCGTAGACCTTGCCCGGCTCCAGCGCCTGCGGCTTGTCGAAACCACCGACGTAGCGGCCGCGGAATATCTCGATGCCGATGCCCAGTTGGTAGCCCGCCATCTTCGGATCGGCGGTGTTCTCCTGAGGGTAGACGTCGATCAGCTTGACGACATAGTCGCTGTCCTGCCCGGACGTCGCCGCGCGCAAGTCCACCTTGGGCGCGCCCTTGATGTGGACCGGCTTGTCGAGCACGCCGGTCTGGTAGCTCAGCACGTCGGTACGGCCGTCAGCGAAGCGCTGGTCCTGCACCAGCCAGGTCTTCCACTCATCACCCTTCATGTGGACGGGGCGCGGCAGCATCGGCACGGGCTTCGCGGGGTCGGAGACGTAGCTGTCGGTCCCGGCCGCGCCCTTGCTCCACGACAGTGAGGAATTCGCGCCGAGGTAGAGCGGCGTATAGGCACCCGCCGGCCATGCCTGCGACACCTCCCACTTGTTTTCGCCCGTGGCGTACGTCAGCACCGGCGGCGTATCGCAGGCAGGCGCGTTCGTCTTGAGGTGACAGTCGAAGAACGGCTTCATGTACTGCGTGCGGAACTGCAGGCCGGTGTCGCCCTCCCACTTGAGCGGGCCGAGTTCGCGTGCTTCGTAGTTCACCTGAGAATGACGCCACGGACCGATGACGAGGCTGACGTTGTCGTTGCCGCCCGCCTTCAGCGCCTGATAGACCGCCGGGGCGCCGTAGCTGTCCTCCTGGTCCCACTGGCCGACCACCAGCATCGTCGGCACCGTCAGCTTGCGCGCGCCGAGCAGCTTGTCGACCGCCTGCCCCTGCCACCATGCGTCGTAGCTCGGGTGCTCCAGCACCTTGCGCACCACCGGCAGGTCGAGCAGGCCATATGCCTTGGCATAATCCATCGCCGAACCGCCCTCGAGGTAGGCGGTGTAGTCGTCACCGCCGCCGCGCGGAACGTCGCCGCCGCCCTTCTTCACCGTCTGGCCGAGGTCGTAATCGAAGCCGAACATGCGGAAGGCGCCGTTGTGGAACCAGTCGTCGCCCATCCAGCCATCGACCATCGGGCTCTGCGGCACCGCAGCCTTGAGCGCCGGGTGCGGATCGATCAGCGCCATCAGCGAGGTGAAGCCAAGGTACGACGAGCCGGTAATGCCGACCTTGCCGTTGCTTTCCTTCACGTTCTTCACCAGCCAGTCGATCGTGTCGTAGGCGTCGGTGGCGTGGTCCACCTTGGTCTTGTTGAGCGGCCCGCGCAACGGGCGGTTCATGACGTAGTCGCCCTCCGACCCGTCCAGCCCGCGCACGTCCTGATAGACGCGGATGTAGCCGTCGTTGACGAATTCGGCGTCGGCGACGGGCAGGATTTCCTCGATCTTCTGGCTGCGGTTGCGGCTGCTCATCTTGTCCGCATTGTACGGCGTGCGGCTGAGCAGGATCGGGCCGTCCTGAGTGCCCTTGCGATAGATGATGACGGTGAACAGCTTGGTCCCGTCACGCATCGGGATCATCACCGTCTTGCGCACGTAGTCCGCCTGAGGGCGAACCCAGTCGTAGGACTTCACCTGCTCGTTCATCATGGTGTCGGTGGGCGCCTGCGCGGAAAGCGACGAGGCAAGAGCGAGGGCCGCGACGGCGGCGGCAGTATAGCCGAGGGGGCGGAAATGCTTTGTCATGGTCGCATGGGTGGACCGTGCATTTCCTGGGGTCAAGACGGGAAGAGAGACGCAGGGGTTTACCACCCCTGCACCCCGTATTTCGTCGAGATTACGCGCGCCGCATCGTCATGCCGGACGGTAAGCCGGAAGACCTAAAAGCCTGCGGCGCGATTTAGAACTGCGGCGACTGCGTGCACACCGAAGCCATTTCACGGGGTGCAGGGGTGGTAAACCCCTGCCTTCCCCTTCAACTTCAAGCCGCCTGCTTCTGCCCCTGAGTAGCCTCAAGGTTCAGCAGGTCCGCCATCTCGAACGCCAGTTCGATCGACTGCGCACCGTTCAGACGCGGATCGCAGTGCGTGTGGTAGCGGTCCTTCAGCGCCTCGTCGGTGATGGCGATGGCGCCGCCGGTGCACTCGGTCACGTCCTGCCCGGTCATCTCGATATGGATTCCGCCTGCATGCGTGCCTTCCGCGCGGTGGACCGCGAAGAAGCCGCGCACTTCGGCGAGGATGCGGTCGAACGGACGGGTCTTGAAGCCGCTGTCCGACTTGATGACGTTGCCGTGCATCGGGTCGCACGACCACACCACCGGATGACCTTCGCGCTTCACGGCGCGCACCAGCTTGGGCAGGCCGGCTTCGACCTTGTCGTGGCCGTAGCGGCTGATGAGCGTCATGCGGCCCGGCTCGCGGCCCGGGTTCAGCGTGTCGAGCATCCGCAGCAGCGCGTCCGGCTCAAGCGACGGACCGCACTTCATGCCGATCGGGTTACCGACGCCGCGCAGGTATTCGACGTGCGCCGAGCCCTCGAAGCGGGTGCGGTCGCCGATCCACAGCATGTGCGCCGAGCAGTCGTACCAGTCGCCGGTCAGCGAATCGCGGCGGGTCAGCGCCTGCTCGTAAGGGAGCAGCAGCGCTTCGTGGCTGGTGTAGAAGTCGGTGCCCTGAAGCTGCGGAACCGAGCTGGGTTCGACACCGCAAGCCGCCATGAAGTCGAGCGCTTCACCGATGCGATCGGCCATCTGCGAGAACTTCTCGCCCCAGGGGCTGCGGCCGATGTGGTCGAGCGTCCACTGGTGGACCTGGCGCAAGTTGGCATAGCCGCCGTGCGCGAAGGCGCGCAGCAGGTTCAGCGTCGAGGACGACTGACCATAGGCGCGCAGCATGCGCTCGGGATCGTTGCGGCGCGCCTCGGCGTTGCCTTCGATGCCGTTGATGATGTCGCCGAAGTAGCTGGGCATCTCGACGCCGCCGACCATCTCGGTCGGGGCCGAGCGCGGCTTGGCGAACTGGCCAGCCATGCGGCCCAGCTTCACCACCGGCTGCTTGCTGGCGAAGGTCAGCACCACCGCCATCTGCAGCAGCACGCGGAAGCTGTCGCGGATGTTGTCGGCGCTGAATTCGGCGAAGCTCTCGGCGCAGTCACCGCCCTGGAGCAGGAAACCGCGACCGGCGGCGACTTCGGCAAGGTCGGCCTTCAGAGCACGGGCTTCACCGGCAAAGACGAGCGGCGGAAACTTCGCAAGCGTGGCCTCGACCTCGCTGAGTCTCGCCTGATCGCCATAAACCGGGAGGTGGCGCGCCTCTTGCGTCTTCCAGCTCTCCGGTGTCCAGTTGGTAGCCACTGTATCGTACTCCTCTGGCCCGTCACCTGATTGTGTGGGCTTTTCCAAGCGCTGCAGGTCCTCCCGGGCAGCGCAAGCAAGGCGCGGCCTTTAGCGCTTGTCGGCAATTTTTGCAAAGCCGGGTTTGGCGATCATGGTGATCGGTTGCGTGATGGGTATGAGAAAGGCCCACCCCGCTGTGACTAGGCGACAAATCGCCAAGTCTCGCCAAGTCTCGCGGCCCTCCCGCAAGCGGGAGGGCGATACGTTCTGCTCCCCTCCCGCTTGCGGGAGGGGCTTGGGGGTGGGCTTCTACTTACTTCCCCGCCACGCCGCCTTCCTTGCCCTCGGGCATGACCTCAAGCCGCCACGAATGGTCGCGGCCGAGATACCGCGCCGCCAGCGCCTGCATCGCCTGCGGGGTGGTCACCGTATAGTCGCTCAGCACCGAGCGGACGGTGCCGATGCGGGTGGGATCGGTCGTCGCGCCTTCGAGCTGGCTCATGAAGAACGAGGTACTCGACGCCGCACGGGTCACCTGCTGGCGCAGCGGCTCAGTGACGAGCGCCAGTTCGTCCGCCGTGGGAGGGTTGGCGATGAGGTCCTGCGCGATCTCGTCGGCGGTCTGGAAGAACACCGGCACCGACTTGGGATCGACCTGCGCCACCGCCGTGATCGAGCCGCCCGCGGCAAGGTCCACCGGCCACTGCGAATAGACGTAAGGCGCATATGACACGCCCAGCTTCTCACGCACCGCGTTCATCAGGCGGTTGGTGAACAGCTGCGTGAGGATTTCCAGCTGGCGCGATTCGCGGATGCCCATGACACCGCCGCCGGTCGGCCACGAAACCACTGCCGCCGCCTGATCCGGATCGCCGTGGTGGATCAGCTCGATCGGCTTGTCCGACGGCTGCGGCACATCGATCTTCGCCTGCACCGCGCTGACCGGCGCGGGCTGGCGCGACTTGAGCGCGCCGAAGGTCTTCTCCAGTGCGGCGATGGCGGCGGCCTTGTCGAAGTCGCCGAAGATCTGGACTTCGACGGGGCCTTCCTTGAGCGCCTTGCTCCAGACGCGCTTGAAGCCGTCCGCCGTCGTCGCCTCGATCTGGTCGGGCGTCGGAGTGGCGAAGCGCTTGTCCTGACCGCGCTGGTAGAACTGCAGGTCGCGGTTCAGCACGCCCTGCGGCGAGGTGTTGAACGTGGCGTACTGGATCGCCGCCGCGGCCTTGGCGCGAGTGAAGGGCGCGACGTCCCACTTGGGCAGGTCCAGCTTGGCCGCGAAGAGATAAAGCTGGTCGGCAAGGTCGGACGGACGCGTCTCTGCGGAGAGCTGGAACGAGGCGTCCTGCACCTCGAAGTCGAAGCCCATCTTGCGCCCCGTGGAAATGCGGTCGAGGTCGTCCTGACCCAGCGTCGCAAGGCCCGAACCGACGAGCGCATAATTGCCCAGCGTGATGTAGGCCGCATCCTTCGGGTCGATCGAGCGGTAGCCGCCGCCAAAGCGCGCCTTGACCATGACGCGGCCCGGCTCCTCGACCACCGGCCACAGCATCGCCTTCACGCCGTTGGCAAAAGTCAGTTCCTCGATTTCGAGGAGGCCGGTCGGCACGTCGCTGACCGCCTTCTTAGCCGCACCGATCGCGGGCAGCTTCTCGAACGAAATCGGCTTGAGTGCCGCGCGCACGCTGGCGTCGGCCTTGACCGGCTCGGCGAGCGCAAGCTGCAGCGCCTTGTCGGTCGCGGCGCCGTCCTTCTGCACGGTGAACAGGGCGCGGGTGACGTTGCCGGTGAACAGCTTGCGAGTGTGCTCCAGTACTGCCTGCGGGGTGAACAACGGCTTCGACTTGCGGAAGATGTCCAGCACGTCCTGCGGCGCGGCCACCGTCTCGCGGATGTCGAGCGCGTTGACGAGGTCGTCGGCGATCTTGCTGCCGGGCAGGATACGCTGCTGCTCGACCGGGACCTGGAAAGCGACTTCCATCTCGGCCGCCTCGCGGTCGATCTCCGCCTGCGTCGGCGCGCGGGTGAGTGCATCGGCGATCACCGCGCGCACGTCGCGAAGGCTGGCCTGCCAGTCATCACCCAGCGGCGTCACCGACACGAACGTCGCGTCCGCCGAGCGCGCGACATCGTCCTGATTGACCGAGGCCGACAGGAAGCTGCCCCCTGCCCGCGCCTTGGATTCAAGGCGGCGATTGATGATCGCCTGAGCCAGCGCATCGGTCATCAGGCCCTGGTTGTAGGGAATGTTGTCGATAACCTGCCGCCACGGGCGCAGCACCGCGTACATCAGCGAGGGCGGCAGGTCGGGTTCGACCAGCACGCGAGTCTCGCCCACCGGGTTCTTCGGATCGGCGCCCGCAGGTGCCTCGGGATCGCCGAAGCTGGGGGCCACAGCCTTGGGACCGGGCACCTTCCAGTCGGTGAACCACTTCTTGACGTAGCTTTCCAGCATCGCAGGATCGACGTCACCGGCGACGATCACCGCCACGTTGTCCGGGCGATACCAGCGCGAATAGAACGCCCGCACACTTTGCGGCGTCGCCGAAGTCAGCGATTCGAGCGTGCCGATCGGCTCCCGGTTGGCCAGCGGCTGCCCGGCATAGAGCACCTTCTGCATCGCGTCGGACACACGCTTGGAGGCACCGCCCCGCTCACGCATTTCCGACAGCACGATCGGCAGGTCCTGCTTGAGGTTTGAGGCCGAGAGCGTCGGCGCG
>NZ_ALVC01000228.1:0-8476 GCF_000293195.2 Sphingomonas sp. LH128 | reverse complement strand
CAGGTTGAGCTTGTCGAAGTCCAGCTCCTGGCCGATGCGGGCGTTCTCGACCTTGTAGCTCACCTGGCGAACCGGCGAGTAGAGCGAGTCGACCGGGATCAGACCAATCGGCGCGTCGACCGGACGGTTCGACACGGCGGGGACGTAACCCTTGCCCGAGTCGGCGGTCAGCTCCATGTTGAGCGTCGCACCATCGTCGAGGTGGCAGATCACGAGGTCCTTGTTCATGACCTCGATGTCACCGGTGACGGCGATGTCGCCGGCGGTGACGGCGGCCGGACCGGTTGCCGAAAGCTGGAGGCGCTTCGGACCATCGCCCTGCATCTTGAGCGCGATCTGCTTGACGTTCAGGACGATGTCCGTGACGTCTTCACGCACGCCTGCGAGCGACGAGAATTCGTGGAGCACGTTCTCGATCTTGATCGAGGTGATCGCCGCGCCCTGGAGGGAAGAGAGCAGCACGCGACGCAGCGCGTTGCCGAGCGTCAGGCCGAAGCCGCGCTCGAGAGGTTCGGCGACGAAGGTCGCCTTCAGCTTGGGGTCTGGTCCCGGCTTGATCTCAAGGCTGTTCGGCTTCTTGAGTTCCTGCCAGTTCTTGATGTTGACAGTCATGGACTTCCCCTGGGAGTGATGGCGGTTGCGTCCCGAAGGCCTGGTGGAGAGGCCCGGGACGTTCCGAAGACGGGCGGTGACCGGTCACCGCCCGCATTAGCTCGATCAGACGCGGCGGCGCTTCGAGGGACGCACGCCGTTATGCGGAATCGGCGTGACGTCGCGGATCGAGGTAATCGTGAAGCCCACGGCAGCCAGGGCGCGCAGGGCGCTCTCGCGGCCCGAACCCGGGCCCTTGACTTCGACTTCGAGGGTGCGGACGCCGTGCTCGGCGGCCTTCTTGCCGGCGTCGTCCGCGGCCACCTGAGCGGCGTACGGGGTCGACTTGCGGCTGCCCTTGAAGCCCATCATGCCGGCGGAGGACCACGAAATCGCGTTGCCCTGGGCGTCGGTGATGGTCACCATGGTGTTGTTGAAGCTAGCATTCACGTGGGCGATGCCGCTCGTGATGTTCTTGCGCTCGCGGCGCTTAATGCGCTGAGGTTCGCGTGCCATATCGTATATCCTGTCGAATTATCGCTGCGGGAAACCGAAAGCCTTAACGGCTCCCTCGGCTTACTTCTTCTTGCCGGCGATCGGCTTGGCCTTGCCCTTGCGGGTGCGCGCATTGGTGTGCGTGCGCTGGCCACGAACCGGCAGACCCTTGCGGTGACGCAGGCCGCGGTAGCAGGCGAGGTCCATCAGGCGCTTGATGTTCATCGCGGTCTCGCGACGAAGGTCACCCTCGACCGTGTGGTCGGCGTCGATGGTCTCACGGATCTGGAGCACTTCGGCGTCCGAGAGATCCTGGATACGGCGGGTGTGATCGATACCGAGCTTGTCGGCGATCTCGAGCGCCTTGGTACGGCCGATGCCGTGGATATACGTCAGCGCGATGATAACGCGCTTGTTGGTGGGGAGATTTACCCCTGCAATACGAGCCACTTAATTCTCCTGCTCCACAGAGGTGCGAGCGCGCACCTCCATCTCATCGCGAAAACACTCGGGGAAGTGAAATGGCAAAAGGCCCGGTTGGCGGTTACACGCGGGTGCTTTGGACACGCGGTATGGGCCTTCCGGACTGCCGTTTACTGACGAGTGAAGGGGGCGCTTAAAACGATTCGCGCGCAGAGTCAACGTTCCGCGTCAACGCCTGCGGCATCGACCGGGCGCCGCCCTCCGCCTGATCGACGGGGCGGATGTCGCGCCTGTGAGGACTGTTTAACGCAAATCGCGAGGCCAGTCAAAGTGCGTAGCACCCGGCCCTGTCCCATGGCGGCACCGCACGCATCGGACCTAGCGTCCGACGAGCGGCCCGTCACTGGTCATCGGCTTGCTCGAAAGCGGCACGATGTCGAGCCCGACCGCAGGATCCGCCGCTGCAGGCGCCTCGACAGGCGGGTCGGCAACGTCCGTCTCGATCTTCGGGAAGGCCGCCGCGAAGGCGCCGCCCAGCTTCTCCGTCAGGCGCTGGAGCTGTCCGCCGAGCATGCCATCCACCGCAGGCGCCAGTTTCTCGAACGGGGTGCGGGTGAAACCGCCCACGACGTATTCGAGCAGGACCTGCGTACCGCCCTTCCCGTCCGGCTTGAGCTGCACGGTAAGCGTGCCGATCGCCGCGTCCGACTGCAGCGGGCCGAGCGCCCCGCTCATACGCAGGGCGCGGCCGCGCTCCACGTAGATCACCCGCATGTGCTCGACGCTGCCGCGCGGCGTTGCCTTGGGCGAGCTTTCGTTGGGCAGCACTTCGCAGAAGCAGCCGCCCGCCCGCGCATCGAGCGTGAGGTTCGCGGCATCGCCGGACCAGGTGTGATCGGAGTCCCACCAGACCGAAGGCTTCACCAGCACTGCCCAGGTTTCCTCGGGCGTCGCCGGGACTTGCGCGACATGGCGCACGACGAAGCCGTTGGCCTCGACTTGCGCGACGCTCGCGCTTGCCGCCGAAGGAACGAGCGCCATGCCGGCCGCCGCCAGCGCAAATGCGAAAGACTTCATAAAGCTGCCCCTGCCCGGCCGTGAAGGCCCCGTCAATGTCGCGAAACCGTCCATGCCAGATCGCATGAAGCCCGTCATCCCTGTCGCGCACTTCGACGACAAAATGAAAAACCCGGAAGCGACCTGAGGCACTTCCGGGTTTCATTGTTCGGTTCACTCTGGAACAGGATCAGCCCGCGAGGATTGCCTCGATCGCCGCCGTCACCTCGTCCATGTCAGCCATGCCGTCGACTTTGGCGACGATACCGCGCGCTTCGTAGACGGGCAGGATCGGCGCGGTCTTGGCGCGGTATTCGGCCATGCGGGTGCGCACGGTCTCGGCGTTGTCATCCGGGCGGCGCTTGAACTCGTGCCCGCCGCACTTGTCGCAAGTGCCTTCGACCTTAGGCTTCTCGAAGGTGTCGTGGTAGCCCTTGCCGCAAGTGGCGCAGGTGAAGCGGCCGGTGATGCGCTCGACCAGAGCATCCTCGTTCACTTCCAGTTCGATCACGTGATCGAGCTTGCGACCGCGCGCTTCCAGAATGCCGTCAAGCGATTCCGCCTGCGCTTCGGTGCGCGGATAGCCGTCGAAGATGGCGCCGGTATCCACGCCCATCGCGTCGAGTTCGTCCCCGATCAGCGCCGAGACGATCGCGTCCGACACCAGCTCGCCACGCTCCATGACCGCCTTGGCTTCGAGCCCGGTCGGCGTCCCCGCCTTGACTGCGGCGCGCAGCATGTCGCCGGTCGACAACTGGCGCATGCCATGCTTGTCGACGAGACGCTGCGCCTGGGTTCCCTTGCCCGCCCCCGGCGGTCCCAGCAGGATAATGTTCACGCCCTGAATCCCCCTCGGTTTTACGTTATCGGCACGCGCCTCAGCGCATGCGGCCCTTCAGCTTGGCCTTCTTGATGAGGTCGCCGTACTGGTGCGCCAGCAGGTGCGACTGAATCTGCGTGATCGTATCCACGGTCACGTTGACGACGATCAGCAGACTCGTGCCACCCATGAACAGCAGCGGCAAGCCCGTCATCGACAGGAAGTACTCAGGCACCGTGCAGACGATGACCAGGTAGGCCGCACCGATCACGGTGATGCGCGTCAGGACGTAGTCGAGATAGACCGCAGTGTTCTTGCCGGGACGGATACCCGGAATGAAGCCGCCGTTCTTCTTCAGGTTGTCCGAGGTCTCTTCCGGATTGAAGACGACTGCGGTGTAGAAGAAGCAGAAGAAAATGATGCCCGCCGCGTAGAGCAGCATGTAGAGCGGCTTGCCGTGGCCCAAGTACTGGTTGAGCGAGACCACGATCTTGCCCATCGTCGAATCCGGCGTCAGCGACTTGCCGGCGAACTGGCTGATCGTCAGCGGCAGCAGCAGCAGCGAACTGGCGAAGATCGGCGGGATCACGCCGGCGGTGTTGAGCTTGAGCGGCAGGTGGCTGCGGTCGGCCTGCATCATGCCGCGCTGGGTGGCGCGCTTGGGATACTGGATCAGCAGGCGGCGCGTGGCGCGTTCCATGAAGCAGATCATCAGGATCATCGCCACCACAAGCGCGATCAGCGCGATGATGAGGATCGAACCGGTGTCGCCCGCCGAGTAGGCCGAGCCCAGGTTGCTGGCGAACGTCGGCATCTGCGCGACGATACCCGCCATGATGATGAGCGAGACGCCGTTGCCGATCCCGCGCGAGGTGATCTGCTCACCCAGCCACAGCAGGAACATGGTGCCGCCGATCAGCGAGATCACCGCGCCGACGCGGAACGGGATGCCGGGATCGACCACGGCGCCAAGACCGCGCGAGGTCGAAAGCGCCTCGAGACCGGTGGCGATCGCGTAGCCCTGCACGATGCACAGCAGCACGGTGCCGTAGCGCGTGTACTGGTTGAGCTTCTTGCGTCCGGCTTCGCCTTCCTTCTTCAGCGCGACGAGCGCCGGGTGGAGAGAGGCGGCCAGCTGCACCACGATCGAGGCGGTGATGTACGGCATCACGCCGAGCGCGATCAGGCTCATGCGCGAAAGCGAACCGCCCGAGAACGTGTTGAACAGGTCAAGGATGCCGCCCTGCGTCTGCAGATAGAGATCGCGCAGCGCGACCGGGTTCACACCCGGCAGCGGCACGAAGCTTAAAAAGCGGAACACGATGAGCGCGCCGATGGTGAACCAGATGCGGTTCTTCAGCTCGGTGGCCTTGGAGAAATTGGCCAGGCTGAGCGTGCTGGCGATGTTGTCGGCGCGTGAAGCCATGACGTTCTAAAAAGCCTCGAAGAATCTGATCGGACTCGCCCTTAGCGGCTCATGCCTGCCTTGTCGAACCCGGGAAGGAAACTGGCCATATAGACATTGGAACGATGTCGGGAAGACCCGTCCCGCACGAATCGGCTCCAGTGTGCCGCCCGCGCATCACATTTGTCGACACCTTACAGCAAGAGAGGGCGAAGCGCCCGGCGCCCGCCCTCTCCTTATGCCTTAGCGTGTCGCGCCGGAAATCAGGCCGCAGCCTCTTCCTTGGCGGGAACGATCACCGAACCGCCGGCCTTTTCGACCGCGGCAACGGCACCGGCCGAAGCGCCGGCAACGTTGAAGGTGACCTTGGCGGTCAGTTCACCCTTGGCGAGGAGGCGCACGCCGTCCTTGCCGCCACGGGCCAGGCCGACGGCCTTGAGCGCCGCGTGATCGACCACGCCGGTGACGTCCAGCTTGCCGGCGTCGATGAACTTCTGGACCAGGCCCAGGTTCACTTCCGCGAAGTCCTTGGCGAACTTCTTGTTCGAGAAGCCGCGCTTCGGCAGGCGCATGTGGAGCGGCATCTGCCCACCCTCGAAGCCGTTGATCGAAACGCCCGAGCGCGCCTTGGCACCCTTCTGGCCGCGTCCCGAGGTCTTGCCCTTGCCCGAGCCGATACCACGGCCGACGCGCATGCGGCGGTGACGGGCGCCGGCGTTGTCACGGATGTCATTCAGTTTCATGTTCTGCACTCGCTTTCGCTTTGAGTCGCGCTGATAGGAAGCGGCGCCCCTAGCGGATGAGGGCGCGCTTGTCACCCCGGATTCGGGAAGAGCGGGTCATCCCACATCCCGGTTTACACAGAAGAGCCTGTGAAACCCCGAGATTGTTCCTTTACAGTGAATGACTTGCGCCCATTCCCTGTGACCTTTCGCGTACGCCCTTCTCCGCTTCAGAAGCTATCTTCATCATCATAACTGTCTTTCCCGTGCAGGCGGGAACCCATCTCCTGACATTGCCTGTTGCGAAGACATCAGATGGGTCCCCGCCTTCGCAGGGCCACCATTGTTGTAACTCGCTAGAGATTGGTATCTGACACAGTGCCTACAGCCAAGAAGCTGATTGATTCACCCGACCAGCAGAAAGTCACTATTCCACTATCCTTCGCTAAATGACGGGCACGCCCTGTTCCTCCATAGCTTGCTCCAACTGGTGGATCATCAACGAGGCAGGATGTGAGAGGGTACGGCCGGACGCGCTGACGATGGAAAACGTGAACAGGTCGACATTCTGATCCTCCAGCGGAACGAAAATCAGCGATCCTGTCTCGATTTCTCGTAGTGCGCTGATCGAGGTTAGCCATCCGATCCCGATGCCGCGCAGTGCCAGCGCCTTGATCATATCGATGCTGCTGGCTTCCGCCACCCCGCGCGGCTGACCACCTAGATTGCGTGACCAAGCACGATCAAGCACCCGCTTTAATGACAACGCCTCGCTTGGCAAAATCTGCGGAAACTCGGCACATTCGGTCAGGGCCACTGACTCCTTGCCAGCGAGCGGATGATCGGGCCGCACAACGATACCCAGATCATATATAAGTGTGCGGTCGATACGGATTGTTGGATTATCCGGTGCATTGAAAGTGATCCCGAAGTCCACTTCTGCGGCAAGCACCTGCTCGATCACAGCCTGAGCGCCATAGACGTTGAGATTGAACTGGATCGCCGGATATTTTTTCTGAAAGACTTCGATTGCACCCGCCACAAGCTCCACGGCGCCTTCCACCATTGCAATCGACACCTGTCCACGTCGTAGTCCAACAAGATTGTCAATCTCGGAGCGCACGCGCTGCAGATCGCGCCGCCAGCGGCGGACGCTATCGATCAGCAACTCCCCGGCCGCAGTCATGCGCATGCCGGTAGGCGTCCGCTCGAACAGCTTCGTACCTAGTTCCTCTTCCAACTGAATGATCTGCCTATCCACCGCAGACGGGGCAATATGAAGAACATCGGCCGCGCGGCGCAAACCGCCCCGCCTGGCGACCTCGTCGAAATAAATGGCGGCGCGTCCGAGCAGCATCGCAATTCCCTACCTGTACGCATTTTCCGAACGACAATTCCTCTATTCTGCGATGGATCGGAACAGGTCGCAACGGTTAATAACGAGCCATCAGGACAAGGGCGGAGCAGAACCGGCGAAAGTATGCCGAATGCTCCCGAGTGGGGTAAATCGAAATGACCATCATGCCGGACAAGTCGAAGCTGCTATCGGGCGCTGCCGCGACCGCCATGTTCGTTTTCGGGGCACCTGCATTTGCGGCTGATGCGCCTGCCACAGACGCAGCGCCCAGCGATGCTAGCAGCACCGATATCGTCGTGACCGGCGAGAAGCGTCAGACGACGCTCCAGCAAGCGCCTCTAGCAATTACGGCGATCACCGCTGATAACCTCGCGCAGTCCAACATCACGCAACTGATCGACCTGAACGGTTTCGTCCCTGGTTTGACCGTCGCCAACAGTGGCAGCTTCGTACGGGTCGTTGCCATTCGCGGTATCGGCTACGAGGCCTCAGACAATCTTAGTGCCGAACCGGGAACGTCGTTCCACGTGGATGGCGTCTACATCGCGAGCCCTTATGCCCTGCAACAGGACTTCCTTGACCTTCAGCGCCTTGAGGTGCTGCGGGGCCCCCAGGGAACAGTCTTCGGGCAGAGCGCCACCGGCGGCATTCTCAACGCCATCACCGAGAAGCCGAAAACCGATGCTTTCGGCGTGAGCACAGAACTGGAGTTGGGAAACTACAACCTCGTGCGCGGAACGGCGACCGTCAATATCCCCTTATCTGATACGCTTGCATTTCGCGGCAGTGTTCAGCGCTATTACCATGACGGGTTCGCGAAGCAGACTTCGTTCAGTTCAAGCTATGGTAAATATGGCCTGGACGATGCCGATCGTGTCTCGACCAAGGGTTCGCTGCTCTGGAAGCCGACGGAGGAATTCACAGCACAGCTCACCGCGCAGTATTTCAATGCCGACGAGTACGGTGCGGCGCAAAAGAATGTTGACGATCCGGACCCAAATCCGCGCCACATTTCGCAAGACTATCCCAACAAGTATAAGCTCGACTTCTTTCTCACCTATCTCGATCTCCAGTACGATTTCGGACCGGTCACGATAAAATCGCTGACCTCCTATCAGCGTACGCGCAATCACAACCAGATCGACGTGGATCGTTTGGATTACGCGACCCTGGGCTACTACGATGTCCAGCCCTATTGGGATAACGATGTCGATGCGATCAGCCAGGAGATCAACGTCACCTCCAACGGGAATGGCCCTTTCAGCTATATCGCTGGCGCCTACTTCCTTTATCAGAAACTGGGTCAGCACATTCTGGAGCTTCAGGGTACAGATGCCGCCCCCTCGTTTGACGTAACCTATCCGGTCACTGCCTCGAACCTGCCATACAATTTCAACTATGGCCTCGATTCTAACCAGAAGCGCTACAGCTACGCCGGCTTCGCTCAGGCAAAGTATGAAGTGTCGAGCCAACTCAGCGGCACTCTCGGCCTACGCTTCAACCATGATGATTTTCACAGCTCTAACCTGACCAATTTCGGTCAGTACGGCGGTCCCGTCTATGCAAGCACTCATGAAAATGCACTTAGCGGCAAGGGCGAGATCGAC
>NZ_ALVC01000227.1:0-2398 GCF_000293195.2 Sphingomonas sp. LH128 | reverse complement strand
TCGGGCCGTTTCGGGCTGGAGAGCCGGCACAGATAGTAGATTTCGGCCTCTGACAGGTAGGCTGGGGTGAGGATTGGCGGTGGTATGTTGACACCGAGGCATCCGCAGGCAATCCACCGGTGACCGCTTCTGGCCTGTTGAATGAGGATGATGCTGGCCTGCTCGTCCGCGACAGTCCCGCTGTCGATATACCACCGTACGAGCGCGGCTCGCAGTTCCAGTTGCAGTGGAATGCGGCTGGCGCCTCTTCCATCGATTTCACGATCGACGAGCCACATGACCGTCCTTTCCCCACCCCGAGCAAAGAAATCCATTTCGTGCTCGAAATCGTGGCACTCCGGCGGATTAATGCGGAGATTTTTCCTCGTGCGGTGCGCGTGAAGGCCTCGCGCGCAGATTTGGTGGCCGAAGGAGGCCATTGATCCCGGGATCATTGAGGTCCCGCCTCGATTGGGCACGGTGCCATCCATACACGGCAATTAACCATTAAAATTCTGTAATCGTGCTCGACCGTCATATTTGAAATCATTCTGCACGGTCGGGGTAGTGACAGGCCGCACCCGCCTCGGTCAGTCCAGATTAAGCCAGCGCAAAGGCTTGCTGCACTTCAAGCGGCACATCGCCTGGATGGCGCAGAACATCGGCCAGCGAGGCACCGCAGATCACCAGCAAATCCAGCAGGGTAGCGCGCCGGCGAAACAAACGTGCGAAGTTGATCCGCTCGAGTTCGTCCCGCGCCTGCTCGCGCGCTTTGGCACCGGCGAGTGCAAGCCGCTGCCCCATCGCATCGAAATCCGACTGTGTCAGCGCAAACGAATCCACCGCGCCAGACATAGTGGCGACGGTGCCGACGATCATGCTGCCGGTTGCTGCCCCAATCCGACCGAGTGTGCCGCGGTGAATGGTGGGCAGCAATACCCAGGCGATGCAGCCGATCGTGCCATTTTGATCGGCCAGCAGCACACCCCCGCCAGCCTTGCGGGCAGCCGCCATGCCTTCAGATACGTCCTGCGCTGTTCAATCGACGCCTGGTAATTCTCCGAGCAAGGCAGCGATGGCAGCGACATCCTCTGTCGTGGGTGTTCTGATGGTGAGAGCCGCTGGTGGTGGGGCTCGCTCCCCTGGGACTGCGCAGGCCCTTTTTGCGGGCCGCCACGAGCGTGCTTTTCCAATCGGGCTTTGGGCGGTCTGGGGCTGCGAGGGAGGTCGGGCTGCTTTGTGTTCCGGATTCGGCGCGCCGGCCGGTCTTCGCTGCGCTCGGCATGGGCGCCACCGCGCCGGGTTGACCCCTCCTTCTCCGTATCATCGTGATCGCGGACTGCTTTGGGTGATCTGGGCGCGTCGGGCGCCGCTTTTGCCGAGGCTTTCCAGCTGTCGAGCGCGCCCGTGCGAAGAAAGGCTTCGATCTCGTCAGGCAGAGCCGTCAGGCCGCCGGTCCCTACACCCATGACCGGTTTGCCCGTAGCGTCGCTGAGGCCGACCCCCCCGAAGTCTCCGACGCCAGGTTTGCGCCGCCGGGATTTCAGCAGCTTGAACCCGCAATGTTGCGCCATCTCGCGCAGAGAAACGGCGGAATCAGGCTCCTCACTCACGGGCGCGTCGCCCCGCTATCGCAATTCGGGAACGATCCTGCGTACCGCGTGCATCCGTGCTTCGTCGGGGCATGGCCCATGACGAACGCTCCGGTAGAGCCTTTCATCTCATTTTCTTGCGTGCGAGTCTTTGCAGCAAGAAGGCGCCCAGGAGCATCGTCAGGACCGCGGCGGTCACGGGGATGGCAGGCCGTAACGCCATCTTCGTATAAGGGCTGACGCGAATGCCTTTTTCATGTGACGAGCGAGCATCACTGTCTGCGGCGGGTGCCGAGAGATTTATCGACCATGCCGGCGGTCTCGGACAGCAGGCGTATCCTTTGTCTCAAAAACCCATCAGCGCGGGAAGAATTGTCATTCCTGACAACGGGTGATCGCGGGCCATCGTCAGCCGGCATATGAAGGAGACGTTCGATGTGGCTCAAAGGTCTACCGGATCGGGTAAGGGTGCGGTGCTCAAAGATTGAGCTGTCGCCGTTCGATTTCCGCCAACACGGCCTCCTCGACATCGGTGAGATTGTCCAAGTCTTCCGCCGCGTCACATGCGGCGGCCAGCTGCTCGTCGGTCATGCCGGTTACGACCTCGTTGGCGGTTACGGCATCGACCTGCGGATGCTGTTCGTCCCCTTCTTCGGTCATGTCTCTCTCCTTCGCGGAAACGCCCTCAAAGGGAGATGCCGATGGTGCGGCAAACGTTCCACGCTGCTGAACATGGAACGAATTTTCAGTCCGTCGCTTCGAGCAAGCAGGTGTTCCTGCACCTGTGGCCCGGCAATCGCTCTCATCGGTAAGCGGTCGGGCCACTT
>NZ_ALVC01000226.1:0-15567 GCF_000293195.2 Sphingomonas sp. LH128 | reverse complement strand
CCCGCCGTCCCGCTGGCCGCGCGCAGCGCCATGGCCGCCGAACCCGCATCGCCCGAGGAGCGGGACCGGCTTTATCCGTTCTACATGCCGATGGGCGGCCTGCGCGCGCCTGCCGTCACCTATCGCATCAAGTGCGAAGCCTCGCGCAAGGCGGGGCGCGAGGTCTATCAGGGCCGGAGCCCGGACGGCCCGATCGAGGGCGGCTACGAACTGGTCTACGAGGCGCAGGACGCGCAAGGCGCTCCTTGCGTCTATCCCTTCGCGCCGTCGCTGCCGCAGATCGGCGGCCCGGTAGAGGGCAAGCAGTACATCGTGCGCAGCTCCATCCCCGGCAAACGCGCGGTGTTCCGCACCAGCTACGACTGGGCGACGGTGGACCTGCGCTTGTTCGACGTCGGCACCCAGCGCGTCCACTTCGAGATGCGCGACGTCGAACTGGACTTCCCCGACGCCATCCAGACCAAGGGCGCGCTCCATCTGGAAGTAACTGAAACTCGCCGCCCCGGCCTGTTCACCGCCGTCCTGCGCCGCGTGAAGATCTACGGCGGCAAGAACGCGCTGTTCGTGCCAAGCGGCCAGACGATGCTCTACGCCGAAGACAGCGACATCGCCGGCAACGTCGGCACCAACACTGACCAGGAGCACACCACCTACATCAACGGCACCCTCGTCTCGCATTTCCGCGACACGAAGTTCCACGGCCAGCGCGCCTGGGAGAACTCGGCGAGCGGCCACCAGCTGAAGGACAAGGCATACTTGCGCGTCTACGAGAACGTCACCGTCTCGAACGTGCCGCACGGGCCGCCTTCGAACTGGCCGCCTCCCGCAATGCCGCTGATCGACGCCTCGGCCTTCGGTTTCACGTGGTCAGACGGGCTGCGCATCGAGCGCGTCGAGCCCGCGCAATCCCCGCGCGATGCCCTCGTCGACCTGCGCAGCGACATCCGCTACGGCGAGCAGGGCAATTATCCCTGGCCGGTGATCGGCTCGCCCGCATGGCATATGCCGCCCTCGCCGCTCGATGCGCTGGACCAGGTCTATCTCTCGGTCTTCCTCAACACCTCGGTGAAGAGCTTCCGCACCGAACCTTACGTCTTCGCGCTCAGACCGACGGGCACCACGCTCGGCACCGACGGCTCGCACGTCGAGGGCAGCGAGGCGCCCCGCGCACAGCAGCGCTACGTCTCGCTGGCCTTCGGCAGCGGCGGCAACCTGCAGCGGGTCTACTCGGGCGAGGGCTGGACCTACTCGGACCCCGATCTCCCCGCCGGGTCGGAATGGGTGCTCGACCGCAGCAAGTTCATCCGCCACGCGCTCGGCCTGATCGGGCGGTAGCTAAGCCCAAGCCTCGCCAGTCATCCCTCAAAGCGGCAGGCCGGCGCGCAACGGGTCGAACCGCACGATCTCGCGCAGGCTCACCAGTGTCTCGAAATCCCGCACGTTCTCGTCGGAGGCGAGCACGTCGTCGGCGAAGCGCTGGTAGGCCTCGATCGTCGGCACGCTGACCATCAGCAGGAAGTCGGTGCGCCCGGTCACGTTCCACGCCCCTATCACTTCCGGGCAGCGGTCCAGCCTTGCCGCGAAGGCCTGCTCCATGCGCAGGCCCGACTGGTTGAGTTCCACCAGCACATGGATCGTGATCGCCGGTGCCAGCCGCGCGGGGTCGATCAGCGCGACGTCGGCGACGATCACCCCGGCCGCCCGCAACCGGCGCAGGCGGCGTAGCACCGCGCTCTCCGAAAGACCGACCTGCGCGGCGATCGTGCGGGCGGGCGCCAGATTGTTGCGCCTGACGATCGCGATGATTCGCCGGTCGAACGCGTCGATATCGACTGTTTCCGCCACAATTTCTCCCAAGATGACGAATTCCATCATCTCATGCCGAAATTCGCCAGCCTTCGCCAGATGTGGCAGGATATATCGGCGCCATGAACACCCTGTCCGCCTCCGCCGGTTCACCCCCTTCGCCGCTCCTGCGCGCCGCGCCCTATGTCGCGCTTGCCTGCTCGATCCTGGCGTTCTGCGTGGGCACGTCCTACGGCAAGCAGCTGTTTCCGGCGGTCGGCGCGACGGGTGCGATCGCTTACCGCGTGGGCTTTTCCGCGCTGATCCTGCTGCTGCTCTTCCGCCCCTGGCGCGCCCCCCTGACCCGTGCGGACCTGGTTGCGACGATGCGCTACGGCGCGGTGCTGGGACTTATGAACCTCAGCTTCTACCTTGCCATCCGCACGATCCCGCTCGGCCTCGCCATCGCGATCGAGTTCCTCGGGCCGCTGACCGTCTCGCTGCTCTATTCGCGCCGTGCCGGGCAGTTCGCGATGGTCGCCATGGCGGCCGCAGGGCTGGCGCTGCTGCTGCCGCTCCATGCATCGCCCCATGCGCTGGACCCTGTCGGCGTCGGCTTCGCGCTGCTGGCGGGGCTGTGCTGGGGGCTCTACATCGTGTTCGGCAAGAAGACGACGCACCTCCCCGGCGGTCAGGCCGTGGCCTTGGGCATGGCGACCGCAGCCGTGGTCGTCGTCCCCATCGGCGTGGTCGAGGCGGGCAGCGCCCTGCTCGCTCCTTCGCTGATCCTCCTCGGGCTGGCCACCGCCGTTCTGTCCAGCGCCGTACCCTATTCGCTGGAGATGATCGCGCTCAAGCAGATCCCGGCCAACCGGTTCGGCGTGCTGATGAGCCTGGAACCCGCCGTCGGCGCCCTCGCCGGAGCCGTCCTACTGGGCGAGCATCTGCTGCCTGTCCAGTGGCTGGCCGTCGCGCTTGTGGTCGCGGCCTCGGCCGGATCGGTGCTGCTGGGCGATGCCAAGGCAGAGCTGCCGCCCGCACAGTAGGGTTTGACCTCGGCTCCATCGACCGCCTAAGCCGCCCGCTGACGACAACGGGCAAGGATGGTTCGCGGATCATGCAGGCGACTTCGCAAAGACCGAAAATCCTGCTTACGCGGCGCTGGCCGGAGGCGGTAGAGACCCGCCTCGCCGCGTCCTACGACGTCACGCTCAACGCCGCCGACACGCCGCTGACCGAAGCCGAACTGGCCGAGGCGATGCGTACCCATGACGCCTTGTGCCCCACCGTCACCGACCGCGTGACGCGCGCCGTCCTGACCGTGCCGGATCGCCGCGTACGGATCGTGGGCAACTATGGCGCGGGCTTCGAACACATCGACATCGCCGCCGCGCGCGAGGCGGGGGTTGTCGTCACGAACACGCCCGACGTGCTGACCGAGGCCACCGCCGACATCGCCATGACCCTGCTGCTCATGGCCAGCCGCCGTGCGGGCGAAGGGGAGCGGGAATTGCGCGCCGGGCAATGGACGGGCTGGCGGCCGACGCATCTGGTCGGCCAGTCGCTTTCGGGCAAGCTGCTCGGCCTCGTCGGCTTCGGGCGGATCGCGCGGGCGACCGCGAAGCGCGCCGAGGCCTTCGGCATGCGGATCGCCTACCACAGCCGCCGCCCCGCGCCCGACATGCCCGCCGACGCATACTTCGCGGACCTCGGCGAACTTGCGCAGCGCGCCGACATGCTCTCGCTCCACGCGCCGGGCGGGACGGAGACGCGGCACATGGTCGATGCGGCCCTGCTCGCGCGGATGCCCGCCCATGCGGTGCTGGTGAACACCGGGCGCGGCACCCTGATCGACGAAGCCGCACTGGCCGAGGCTCTGGCCGAACGCCGGATCGCGGCGGCCGGCCTCGACGTCTACGAGGCGGAGCCGCGCGTCCATCCTGCGCTGGTCGATTTGCCAAACGTGGTGCTCCTGCCGCACCTCGGCAGCGCCACGATCGAGGCGCGCACCGCGATGGGGATGAAAGTCGTCGACAACCTGGGCCGCTTCTTCGCCGGGGAGCCCCTGCTTGACCCCGTCGGCTGAACGCGTCGCCGGAGCCGCAAGGCGCTGGCTGGAGGCGCCGCGCCACGGCCCGCTGATCCTCGGCCTGTGCGGTTCGCAAGGGTCGGGCAAATCGACGCTGGCCGAAGCACTGAAGTCCGCTCTGGAAGCGGAAGGGCGGCGGGTGGCGGTGCTCTCGCTCGACGATCTCTATCTCGGCCGGAGCGCGCGTGCCCAGCTTGCCCGCACCGTGCACCCTCTCTTCGCCACGCGCGGCGTTCCCGGTACGCACGATACGGCGCGCGGTGTCGCCCTGATCGACGCCATCCGCGCGGGAGAGCCCGTCACCCTGCCCCGCTTCGACAAGGCGCGCGACGAACCCGCACCGCAAGGCGACGGCGTTCCCGCCGATCTCGACCTGCTGATCTTCGAAGGCTGGTGCGTGGGCGCTCGCCCGCAGGACGCCGGTGCGCTGGCCGTGCCGGTCAATGCCCTTGAGCTTGAGGAAGACCCGCAAGGCACGTGGCGCGGTCACGTCAATACCGCGCTGGCCGGTCCCTACGCCGATCTTTTCGCGCGCATCGACCGCCTTGTGCTGCTCGCCGCGCCGGGCTTCGAGGTCGTGCGCGGCTGGCGCGGCCAGCAGGAGGACGCCCTGCGCGCCCGCGAAGCCGAGGGCACGCAGGTCATGGACGAGGCCGCGCTCGACCGCTTCGTCCAGCACTACGAACGGCTGACCCGGGACATCCTGACGGAAATGCCGGGCCGGGCCGATCTGGTGCTGTGTCTTGCCGCCGATCGCAGCCTCGTGTCCGCCTTCCAGGCAGAACGCATCACCGCATGCACAGCCCCCGCGCGACGTCGGGGCGCAGTTGCCAGCGGCCCTGCTTGAGCAGCCAGCTGCGCGCGCCTTCCTTGCTGACGGCGTAACCCTCGATGTCCTCGCGGCGACCTCCCCCGCCTGTGACGGCGCCCGCCTGCTGCGGCTCGATCGCGCAGGACATGAGCCGCCCGGCGCTGTCGTAGACCAGGCTGGCCCCGGTGGCGCCCATGAAACCGCTGGCGTCCCGATCGGTGAAGCTGCGGCAGACGACTTCGAGTACGGTGCCGAACTCGGTCATGCCGCCGGGGCCGGGCCTTGCGAAGCTGCGCAAGCCGACGATGTCGGCGCGGGTCTCGCTGCCCGCGCCTTCGAGGTCCAGCAGCGCCTGCCACGCCGCTGCTTCCTCGCCGTTCATATGCGCGGCGACGCGCGCCGCCTGAATCGCGGCGATGTCGAGCGACAGCAGGTCACCCGGATTGCCCTGGAACGCGGTCTGCGCGAAGCTCAGCATGGCGAGATCGAAGGCCGCCACATCCTCCGGCAAGGGCCAGGCCAGCTGCTCCTCGGCATAATGCAGCCCGTCGCTCGGGAAGATGCGGTGGTGACGGAACGCTTCCATCCACGCGACGCGGATGTTCTCGTCGTCCACCGGCACGAGGCGCATGTCGGCCGAGATCACCGCGCGCAGGAAAGTGAAGAAGGTGATGCCGAACGGCGGCGCATAGTCCAGCGCGCGGATCAGCATCGACTGGAACATCTGCGCCGTCTTGCCCAGCCGCGCGGCGATCTCCTGCGCCAGCGCGGGCGACAGGGCGCCGCGCGGGAGGATGCCGCTGCCGTTGGTGGCGATGGCAATCAGCCCCTCGATCCGCGCGCCGGCGACTTTCTGGAACGCGCGGTAGACCGCCTGCACCAGCACGTTGCCAAGCTGGTGCGGCTCGTCGCCGATCTCCGGGCTGTCGTAGAGCAGGTCGCCGATGAGCGGGCGCAGCGTCGCGCCGCCGCCCGCCGTCTCGGAGAACGTGCGGGCCAGCGATCCGAGCACGCCCAGCCGCTCTATGTCGCCGCGCGCCTCGGTGATCTGGGCGGCGACGAGTTCGCCGTAGGAATAGCGCTGGAAGATCGCCACGAGGTCGGCGAAAGCCTCGTGGAAGGCGAGCACGTCGCGGTGGGTGGCGGTCATGAACTCGGGCTTCACCGCGTCGAGCAGGGCGTGCGTCATCTCGTGGACGATGACGTCGTGCGACAGCGCGGTGAACACCCGGCTGCCGGGGGGATAGCCCACCGTGTCGCTGCGCGCCTTGTAGTAGCCGAAGACCACGCAGGCGCGCGCCGGGTCAAACCACGCCTGCGCCTCCTCGACCTCCCACGGCGCGAGGTGGAAGCGATCCGCGCGCGACCATTCGCCGGTCGCCGGATCGTGCATGAGGCCAAGCACGATCTCGCGCCCCAGCGCCTTGCGGAAGGTGCCGTAAAGCTGCGAGGCGGTCGCGTAGACCATCTGCGCGATGAAACGCGGATCGCTCAGCGAAGGCGGATAGCCCGCATCGGCGATGGTGACGATGCTGTTGGGCTTCATCGCGTCGATGATCGTCCGCACCGAGCGCCACTGCGGCTTGTCCTCCGACCAGACCGGCAACGTGACGGCGAAGCGGCGGCCGCGCAGGGTCTCGCCGTCGCCTGAGAACTCCAGCGGCTCGTAAGGCTCGGACACGGTGACGACCCCGCCGCGATCGGAGCGGGCGGTGGGGTCGATGGCGAATATCCGCATCCGGCGCACCATCGGCATGTCGGTCTCGGCGCCAATACCGGGGGCAGTATCGGCGGCCGGGCAGCGGTCCCTCGCCCGCTTGCGCTCGTCCGCCTCGTCCTCGGCGCTGCGCACTTCGCGCAGGACGCGGGGGGAGACGGTTATGACCACGCCGTTAGTCATGCGGGCAGGCCGAACAGCGCCTGCGCGCTGTAGAGCGCCGAGCCTTCAAGCAGCGGCTTCTGGTCCTCGCCCGCCATCTCGCGGGCAATGGCGGCGAAGACGTCCTGCGCGGTCATCCCGGCGCCCTGCCCGCGCAGGATCTTCGTCGCCGCGCGGGTGAATACGCCTGAGCCCGCCTCCTCCATCGCCGACTGCTCGGGCAGGCAGGCGCAGAAGGTGACATAAGACAAGTCGGCGCCGTAGATCTCGGATGGCGCGGCCGCAGCCCGGCTTCCGCGCGCCGCCTTGCGTGCTTCGTAAGCCTTGAGCGCGATCGCGTCCGGCAGGCTGACGCTGCGCGGGCGGCGGTCGATGCGGCCGCCCAGCGCCATCCGGCTCGACCGGCCCGAATGGCAGAAGTCATGGAAGCGGATGACCTTCACGCCGTCCGCCACTTTCATCAGATCGGGCCATTCGTCGTCGATGATCAGCCCGCCCTCGCGCCAGTCGAGCGCCACCAGCGCCTCGTCCTTGTCATCGGCGAACTGCTTGTCCTGCAACTCGTCCCCGTCGACGTCGAGGACGCGGGTGCCGTGGGAGGAGATATGGATCATCACGCTGTCCCCGGCGCGCGCCTTGCCGAGAACCCCGCGCAGCGCCTCGCGGATCTGTCCCGCCCCGGCATCGGAAAGCACAGTGGCGGCGTAGCCCTGCTGGCGGAACGTATCGGCCCAGGTGTTCGCATCGTTGACGCAGCCGTAGAGGCGCATGCCTTCAGGAAAAGCGTCGTTGCCGATGCACAGCGCGATCTTCTGGCCGCCGGGCTGCACCGGCGTTGCAATCTGAGTCGGCGGCGCGGCGGGCACGAACTCGGCAGGCTGCTCGAACAACCCCGCCGGCATGCCGTAGTAGTTCGCCGCCACGATCGCCCGGCCGACGCGCGGCTCGCCCGCCGGAAAGCGCGGCTTGACCACGCCCGCATCGCCCAGCCCCAGCATACGCCGCAGCACGTTCTCGAGGGTCGCCACGTCATTGTCGAACCCGCCGTGCGAGCGCGAGCCCGAGGCCATCGTCGGCTTCGCGGCAGGCGCGGTGGGAGACAGGATCACCGCGTCCCGGAACGCGCGCTTCACCTCCGGGTCGGTGCGGATGAAGTCCTCCATCCCCAGGATCGGCGTCCCCTTCTTCGGCTCGAACGCGCGGCTGACGAGGTAGAGCAGCGATTTGCGGTAGATGTTGGCGCAGTTGTCCGCCCGCTCCGCTTCGCGCGTCATCGCGAAGAGGCTCGCCTCCTCGATCTTCTTCTTGCCGATCAGGCTGCCAAGCGTCTGCGCGAACAGGTCGTTGGTGATCGCCGGGGCCAGCAGGTGCATCTGCTTCACCCGCAGCTTGTCGGCGCAAAGCACCGGCAGGAAGTACGCATGGAAGATCGAGCCCGCACTGTGCCCCAGCGCGAAGATCGCACTCGGCTCCTTCCACGCCGCCGCCAGCTTTTCTGCGAACAGGCGCGCGCCGCCGCCGGTGTCGCTGGAACGGCGGGCGCTGTCCTTCATCGCGTCCCACAGCAGGGTGCCGACCTTGCCGCCGATCAGCTCCACCGCCGGGTCGGTGGTGTAATCGTAGATGTCGCGCGAGAGGGCGCGGCCCTTGCGCCGGTCACCCTCGACGATCTGCCAGAACGTCTCCAGCCCGCCGGTCTCCCAGATGAAGTAGACCGGGTAGATGCCATGCGCCATCCACCAGCGGTGATAGGCCCATGCCGCCGCGAGGCCGCTGCGCTCGTCGGTCAGCCCGCCGTGGGCGTAGAGCATCAGCCGGTAGCCCTGCTTCGCCTTGTCGACGATGGCGCCGACGAGCCGGTCGAGATCCGTCTCGTGCGTCGCCATGATCCCATCGTCGGAAAGCACGCCCTTGCGCAAGTTCACGACATGGAGCGCCAGTTCGCGCAGCTGCTCGGGCGCGCCGGTGAACGGGCCGGGATCGACGAAGACCGGCCAGGGCGACACCGCCACGGTGTCGCCACCGCGTGTCCTGGCCTCGGGCGCTTCCCCGGCCAAGGGCAGCCAGTCCGGTGCCACGACACCCGCCTTGTCCTCGGCCGCGTTCCATGCTGCGAAGTAATCCCGCAAGGCCGCGATCCGCTCCAACTGCTCCGCGCCCGGCTCCGCGCCCTCGCGCACCACCAGCAGTTCGACCGGCTGCCCGGGCTCCAGCCTGCGGTTGGCGCGGATCGATCCGTCGGGGAACAGCAGGTAGTGGAAGCGCTGGCTGAGCGCGGCCGAAGCCTTCAACTGCTCGGTCAGTTCCTTGACCGGGACATTGCCGACCCACTCGATCGCGAGCCAGTCCTTCTGCGCAGCGGCCATGAGCATCCTCCTAGGCATTGGCCTGTAGCGGCCGGGTGAAACGGGACAGCAGCATCGGCATCGTCGCGACGACGCCGGGAAGCAGGGTCAGCAGTGAGCCGGAGCCCTCGTGATCGAGGAACGTGATGAGCACCGACCCCGCCGCGACCAGCAGCAGCAGCGGCACGCGCAGCACGTTCCACGCCCCGCCGCGCTGCGCGTCCTGCCGGAACTGGTGGAACCACTCGGGCTGCTCCAGCGTGCGGATCCAGTGGCCGAAGCTCTCGTTCATCAGCCGGAAGTTGGGATCGGTCTTGACCAGCCGCCGCGTCAGCAGGCTGTTGAGCACCGGGAAGTTGCTGGTGTTAATGAACTTGCCGTGCGCCAGATGATGCAGCGTCAGGTGCTCCTCCTTGCTCGAGCGCACCCATTCGCCCTGGTAGTAGTCGCCCAGGAAGTTCGCCATGTATTCGTGAATCTGCTCGCGGTAGACGTCGTTGAGATCGTTGAGCACGCCCAGTTCTCCCGGAGGCATAGGCGCGGTCATGTCGTCGATCGATATGCCGAAGGAGCGGATCTGGTCCTGGATGCGGTCGGACGGCACCTGGATCATCTCGCTGGCGATCGCCTCCGCCACCGCCGGATTGCGCGCCGCCCAGCGCCGTACCGAGGCCCGGTTGACCGGATCGTCGATCAGTTCCAGCAGCCGCTCCAGATTGGCGCCGCCGCGCGGCGGATCGGGCTCGGCGTCGAGCGGCGCGGGTTCGGCCAGCGTCTCGGTCCAGGTATACGTGATGAATTCGGAGAACAGCTCGGCCCAGCGGTAGGACTCGCTCTCGTTCATGATCCCGGCGCTGCCCGCCACCTCGGCCTCGCGCTTCTCGCGGTCGCGCGCCTGCCGCAGCCGGACCAGCGGCATCGTCTGAACGAAGAAGTAGACGTTGACCTCGGGCCGCGCGGTCAACTGCTCCAGCAGTGCCAGCGTCTTCACGCGCAGATCGCGGTTGGCGACGATGCTTTCGAAGCCGGTGACGATCCACGACTTGGCGGTGAGCAGCGCCATGCTCTTCTCGCCCAGCTTGCCGCGTTCGAGCGCAAGGTCGAACATCTCCAGCCGGTCGCGCGTGTCGAGCGAGTTCTGCAGCTTGCGGAATTCCCGCGTAGGATAGTTGATGAAGACGGCCTTGATCGGGCGAGTGGACTTGGTGCGGATCTGCTCGGGCGTGTGGCGCGGATGGAGCGCGCGGAAGCCGAAATGCTGCAGGC
The DNA here is from genome assembly GCF_000293195.2 of Sphingomonas sp. LH128. NCBI lineage: Bacteria > Pseudomonadati > Pseudomonadota > Alphaproteobacteria > Sphingomonadales > Sphingomonadaceae > Sphingomonas > Sphingomonas sp. LH128. The sequence continues at coordinate 5,392 of NZ_ALVC01000226.1, read as the reverse complement.
CGAACAGGTTCTGCGCCGCCAGCACCAGCAGGCGCCAGGTCAGGAACGTCGCTACGCCCATGGCGCTGACCGCCAGCAGCCAGTCGCGCAGCACCACCAGCCCCGGGCTGCGCGGCATGGTGACGAGCGAGATGCCGGTGCGCGCCTGCGCCCAGCGCGCGTAGTCGGCCAGCACGCCGAGGCGAAGGTCGAGCGGATGGTCGAAACGGACCGGATCGTCGGTCCACAACTGCATGATCGCGGAGGCCATCTGCGAAGGCGCACCGGGCTCGGCGGCGGCATGGTCGGCGACCAGCTTGCGGGCGGACAAGTCGGTGGGCGCGGGCGTCTTCGCCTTGGGGGCGCTGTCGTAGAAGGGCCGCATCTGCGCGATGTCGTCGGCGATTTGCGTGCGCGATTGCTGCAGCACCCAGGCATCGGACAGCGAGCGGTCGGCGCGCAACTGCCCAGCCCCCGCGCAGCACGCAGCGAGTGCGGGGATGACCGCCAGCAAGTAGATCGTCACCAGCTGATGGCGCAGCACACGGTTGACACGGCGCATGACGGAGGGCGGCACGAACCCGGCAGGCGCCGCGCGCATCCGCTCCATCCACGCCGGCAATCTGACGTCGATTTTGCGCAGCGAAAACCAGTCCAGCGCCGCGACTATCCACATCACCACCAGCAGCACCGGATAGGCGAAGGCCCGCCAGTTCGCGCCAAGGCAGCAGGCCAGCACCACGCTCGCATAGATGCCGAGCGCGGCATAGAACACAGTCGCGACCTTGCCCCAACCGACCGGCAGAGTGCCCCAGCTATGGTCGGCATCCTTGCGCGCCAGCAGGATCAGCAGCAGGAACAGCCCCAGCGCGGCATGCAGGAACGCTGCATCGCCCCGCGCCAGCAGCAGCCCGGCCGCCATCAGCACCACCACCGCCAGCTGCGCCGACATGCCGCGCAGATACCACTGGTCGGCCTCGGCACTGTGGAACGGCTCTGGATCGGGCCAGAGCTTGCGCAGCAGCGACCGCGGGTCGGTCGAGGCCATCACGCCCAGCCCTGCCGCCAGCACCAGCCCGACGCAGAGCATCGTCACCCCCGCGACGAAAGCCGGATCGAGCGCCGCCCTCTGCAGCTTCGAGCGGTCGTACCAGGTCGCCACCAGCCAGTGCGCCGAGCAGGCAACGCCGATCGACATGCGCACCCGCTTGCCGCCGTAGCGCGCATCGAACGGAGCGCCTGCCGTGGGCTCTGCCGCGCGCCCATGCTGCGCAGCATCGGCAAGCCCGCAGCGCTCGTCCACCGATCCCGCGATGCGCGACAGCGTATCGACGGCGTCGAGCTGGCTGCCGAACGTCTCGTTATGCGCGCGCGCCGGATCGGAATGCTGCAGCACTTCGAGGCTGGCGGGATCGATCACCGCATAGCCGAAGCCCTCGGGCACCGGCACCGCGAGCGTCGCGGCGGGCGGCTTTCCCGACATCACTAGGTTCGCGGCTCCCGCGCGGGTCAGCAGCACCACCATGCGCGCGTCGCCGTTGGCCGCCGCAGGCACCTGGTCGATCGTGTAGACCTGCCCCTTCCCGCAGCCGAAGCCGCCGTCAGCGTGTGCCTCCCCTTGGCGTCCGGTGCAGGGGATCACCTCCCCGGCGCGCAGGCGGCCGAAATAGCGGCGCTCGCGAATGTCGGCGAGCGGGCGGTCCTTCGTCGGCAACTGGTCGATGATCGTGCTGCCGACCATGCTGCGCAACTGCAGCGCGGCCAGCGGCAATGGCGCCGGGTAAGTCTGCCACGGCGACGACGCCGCCCCTGCGCCCGATTGCTGCGACGAGGCCCAGCCATCCCCCCATACGGCCCTGGTATCCCGCTCGATCGCGCCGAGACTGAAGCCCACTTCGCGGTCGACGTCCTGCGCGATGGCGGCGGCGAGGCCCTGCGCCATCGTGTCGTTGTCACGCCTGAGGTCGCCCCAGAACGCGATCACCGCGCAGGCCGTCACCAGCGTCGCCACCATCAGCGGCACCGCGGCGATGATGCCGACGACGTCCATCCAGCCGAGCGAGGCATTATGGTCGATCGAGGCCAGCTTGATCAGCGGGATCAGCAGCAGCAGCACGACCACCGAGAATCCGAACGCCGCCTTGGTGAAGGGGCTCAGATTGTTGAGCACCGCCCCCGCACTCGGCGGATCGCCCAGAGCGCTGAGCAGGCACCGGCGCGGCGCGCAGACATAGGGGCCTTCCTCGCGCTGGATCGTCACCGGCCGTCCAAGGTCGAGCGGCCACTGGTAAACCAGCCGCTCCCGCCCGCCGATCTCGATCTTCGGGGTCTTGCCCGAAGTGTCGGGCGCGGGCACCGCGCTGCCTTCGAGCGCGGCCTTGTCCTTCGCTGCGGGCGGCTCGATGCGCTGGGGCCAGTCCCCGCGCAGCACGAGCAGGACTTCGCCGTCCGGCCCGGTGATCGCCAGTTCTCGCGCCCGCGTCTGCTCGCTGCGCCCCGGAATTACCGGGGCCTGGATCACCGACTGCGCGGAACTCTGCGCACAGAAAGGCTCGCCGTCCTCGGTCGCGAAGGCCGACATCACCGGCTTGCGGTCACGCGCCTGGAAACCGTCGAGGGTCAGGCGCAGCTTCGTCGGCGCGGTCGGCATCGCGCGGCACCGGTCCTGCGCCGCATAGCGCACCTGGAAGCGGTCGCTCGAACTGTCGAGATTCGAACCGTCGCGCTGTCCGTCCTCCGAGGCGCGCCGGGTCACCATGTCGCCAAGGTCCCGGAACAGGCTGGCCATGCGCGCCACTTCGCCGAAGTCCGCCTGCTGCCGCCGCAGCACGAGGTCCGAGCGCGCCTGGATCAGCAGCAGCCCGAAGAACAGCACCACCGCGATCGTTGTCGACAACAGCACGGCGAGCGAGCGGACGCCCGGCAGGGATGCGACGCCGGCCACGTCAGCCGATCCCGCGCCGCGACGAACCTGCAAGGCGAAACCATCCGGCCACCGACATGCCCCTATCCGAAGACGCCCTTAAGCATTTACCTCAGGGGCGCAACATTGTCCCAAATCCGCCGTATTTACCGGCGCTTTTCACGAACACTATTTACCGGACGCCGCAAGCCCCCAAATCATGACGATACATGCCATCAAACAGGGCCGCTTAACTTCACCGAACGCCGTTCACTCTACAAGCCGTTGAATATCATGACGACTATTGGTCAACTTCAGCAATCCGGAAACCATCATCTTCTTCCATTACAAATATCGTCACTTGACCGCCCTGCGAAACGGGAGCCTCCTTGAAGGGCATAGTCAGGCAAGGTGCTGTCGAGAGGGGGGAGCATGGTGATCGCCAGAGGAATACTCCTGAGCGGATCGCTCGCGGCGCTGGCCGCCTGTCACGGCGGGCCGAAGGACGAGGCGCAGAAAGTCGGCGTACGCGACGACACGCTCGTCCAGGCGGACGAAGACTACTTCCACGAAATGGACGACGGCGTTACCCTCACCCCCGACGAAGTGAAGGGCCGCAACATGTGGCTGGTGTGGAGCGGCGGCAATGACCGCTTCTGGGACACCATGAGCAAGCCGACGCTGGGCGGCTTCGACCTGCTCAAGATCGTCGCCCCGCCGCCCGGCAGCCCCAATGCCCGGCCGACGCGCTGGAAAGTCATGGGCCTTGTCAACGAACCCTGCTTTTCCGCGCCGACGAATCCGGACGGCTACGGCCTCTGGCGAGACACGCGCGATCCGGGCTGCGCACCCGATCCCTTCGCGAATGAAAAGAAGTACCCCGGCATCCGCATCGGGGCGCGCGGGACGACGGTGCCGGTCGGCTCCTACTTCGGCGAGCCCTCGGGCATCCTCGGCCTGCGCCTGTTCCCCAATCCGGACTTCGACGAGAAGGCGAAGGCCCGCTGGGACGCGAAGCGCTATTACAGCGACGCGCGCTACTACAACGATCCCAGGCTGGTGCGCCCCTACCGCGTGGGCATGAGCTGCGGGTTCTGCCACCTCGGCCCCAGCCCGACGCGCCCGCCCGCCGATCCCGAGAAACCCGCCTTCGCCAACCTCAACTCCACGGTCGGCGCGCAGTACATGTGGGTGGACCGACTGTTCATGTGGAAGGCCGACCCGTCGAACTACATGTACCAGCTCGTCTCGACGTACCGGCCTGGCGCGATGGACACTTCGCTGGTCTCCACCGACAACATCAACAACCCGCGCACGATGAACGCGGTCTACCTGCTCGGCGACCGGCTCGGCGCCGCGCGCAAGTTCGGGCGCGAAACGCTGGCGGGCGGCAGCACGAAGAACGTCCAGTTCAACGACATCCTCGACTCCGGCCCGCTCACGCAGTATTTCGCGAAGCCTGCGACGGTCTGGACACCGCACGTCCTCAAGGACGGCGCCGACGCGGTGGGCGCGCTGGGGGCTCTGAACCGCGTCTATCTCAACATCGGGCTGTTCTCGGAAGAGTGGCTGACGCACTTCAACCCGGTTGTCGGCGGCAAGATCATCAGCCCGATCGAGATCGCCACCGCCCGCCGCAACTCCGCCTACTGGCGCGCGACGGAGGCGGGGACGCCGCTTACCGCGCTGTTCTTCCTCAAGGCCGCGCGGCCCGATCCTCTGGCCAATGCGCCGGGCGGTGCGGGCTACCTCAAGGCGAGCCCGCAAGTGCTCCAGCGCGGCGCGATGGCTTTCGCCAATACCTGCGCGCGCTGCCACTCCAGCAAGCAGCCCGACGCGCCCGCAGGCGCTTCGCTGGTCGATGCCATCGGCCCCGACTACCTGACGCGCTTCAAGGCATGGTGGCGCTGGACCCAGAGCGAGGACTTCAAGGGCAGGATGCGCGCCCTCGTCGCGCGGCCGGACTTCCGGCAGGGCAACTACTTCAGCACCGATGCGCGCATCCCGGTGACGCTGCTGCGCACCAACTTGTGCAGCCCGCTGGCGACCAATGCCCTGCGCGGGAACATCTGGGACAACTTCTCGTCCGAAAGCTACAAGGTCCTGCCCTCGGTCGGCACCGTCGCCTACCAGGACCCGTTCACCGGAGAGGCCCGCGCCTATCGCATGCCCGCCGGAGGACGCGGCTATACGCGCGTGCCCTCGCTGGTCTCGCTGTGGTCGACCGCGCCGTTCCTGCTGGCCAACACGGTCGGCACGTTCAACGGCGATCCGTCCGTGGCGGGACGCATGGCGGCGTTCGACGACGGCATCGCCAAGATGCTCTGGCCGAACCTTCGGGAACGCGACGCGATGCTGCCCGGCGCCTGGGGCATGATCGACCGCACGACGACGCGCAGCAAACTCTACGTGCCCTCCTCGTTCATCCCCGACGCCCCGGGACCGCTGGACGAACAGGCGCGCAAGGCCCTGCGCACGCTGGAGAACGCGGACGGCGACATCGAACTGAGG
>NZ_ALVC01000225.1:0-13350 GCF_000293195.2 Sphingomonas sp. LH128 | reverse complement strand
CCGCCAGCGTGAGCAGAACGAGCTTCCACGGATTAATGTCGAGATAGGTCGCGGCTTCGGTTCGGATGATCAAAACGAGGGAATCGACCTGACCAAAATAATCGTCGAACACCGAACCGACGCTAGTGATGGTCTTGCCCGCCAGCGCCTGTGAGATGGCGTCCGGCATCCCATGAAAGAGCGGATTCGTGATCCACTCGGAGTAGGCGACGGTTGTGGCTGCAACATAGAGGAGGCAGAGCTTCACCATCCGGTACACCAGCTCGCCCCAAGGCTCGCTGACGATACCGCGCATCACCATATAGCCGAACAGCGCGATGTAGATGACCAAGCCAAGCGCCAGCGGTCCCCGCACGACATCAATGACGTTGTTGAGACGCTCGTTCAGGAAGAGATCGAGCTTCCCGTCGATGTTGGTGTAGATATCCGCGAAGAGTGTGGACGCCATGGCCAATTCCCCGCCTATTTGTGACCCAGCGAACGCTCGAGCTTGTCGGCGTTCTCGACGTCCTTTGCGTTGCTGCATTCCTGGGCATCGGTGTGGGTGCCGTTGGCGCACGCGGCGAGGATCTCAGCGCGTAACTTGGGATCGGACTTCAGGTCCGCCTTGCCGATCGGCTGCCCGCAACCACTCAGGAACGTGGCCGCGAGAACTGGGAGGGCCGCGGCGATCCCCTTCACGGCCGGCTACTCAGGCTCTGCTGAAGCTTGGCGAGGCCGGTCTCGTCATCTCGCTGCGAACGCAGTCTCGCCTCGGCGGTCTGCCGCATCTGAAGCGCCTGAAGCTGGACCGCATCGTTCTGGATATGTGCATTTTCCACGCCAACACGGGCTTGGATATCCATCACGTCCTTCGCGTCCGACGCGGTGTCCAGCGACGAACGCAGTTCCTCGAGACCCGTCGTTCTCTGGGCGGTGACGCCATATGCTGCCTCGGCAATGGCCGCGTCGCGCGCCGCCATGTCGCCATTGCGAGAAATGGCATCGCGGTTCGAGCGCTCGAAAGCGGTAGCGTCCGGGCGAAGCGCGGGAAGCTCGACACGGTTGCTGCTGCGGATCCGGTCTGCGGCCGTGCCAAGGCTGCCGAGCCCCGTCGTGTTAGAGGACATGAGGCGCTGAATGTCCCGTGCCTCGCTCGGCAAGAGGTGGCGAACGGCGTCGGTGTTCAGGGAAGAGGCAATCTGATTGACGTTCGTCAGCTTGTTGACGCTGTTGAACATGTCGGTGGCTTGGGAAATTTGCTGCTTCCCCTGTTCAATCATCGACAGGGTGTTCTTCACCGTCGAGAGGGTCTGCAGAAACGTGCTGGAATCATAGACCGGGATGCCCTGCGCGAAGGCCGGCACGGAGATTGCCAATCCGCCGACAATCGCGAGCGCTCGTATTGCTTTCATGACCTTATCCTTTCCTTCTGGTGGTGGCGCGGCGGCGCTCGTGAAAGACGGGCAGCCAGTGACTGGGATCGTCGCCATGTTCGCGGCGAACCTGATCGAGGATTCCGACGGTTTCGGTGGTGCCCGAGAGGACGGCCAGCTCGTCGGACAGGCCGCCGAGATCAAGTTCCACCACGATGGAATCGTGACCCTGCTTGACCAGAAACCGCCGGCTTTCGGGGATCAGATCGTTTCTGATGAGCTTGAACTCGGCGCGAGTGAGGCCGAGCCCATCGATATAGTCGACCTCTCGGCCGTGGGGGTTGGGCAAGAGGATTTTGGTAGCGACCTGCTCCATGATGCTGTGCGAGATGTCCGATCGCAGAGCGTCAGCGGGGCTTTGCGTCCCGAACACCAGAAAGGCATTCTGCTTCCGGTAGGTCTTCAGGCCGTCCTGCGCGAAGGCGCGGAAGGCATCATCGCCCAGCGCCTTCCAGAACTCGTCAATGTCGATCACGAGGCGACGGCCATCGAGCAGGGCATCGATCCGGTGGAACATGTACATCATGAGCGGCGTGCGGATCTCGGGATTGTCGAGGAAATCCGTCATGTCGAAACCGATGAACCGGGCCTCGAGGGTCAACTCGTCCCGGTCATTGTCGAACACCCAGCCCAGTGCGCCGCCGCGCGACCATTTCTCAAGCCGCGCGCCAATCCCTTCCGGATCGCGCTGTCCGAGCAATTGACGAAGCGCGAGGATGGACCGCTCCTCCGGGGGAAGGCGTCCGATCGAGAGGATGCCCTCGTCGATCATCCGCTCCTGCGTGACGCCGAGTTGGATGCCCGAGGGGGTCACCAAATGTCGGATCAGGCGGCCGAGGAAGACGATGTTGCCAGGGGTCTGCTCAAGCGCGCGCAGCGGCGCAAACCCGGTCGGCACCCCATTGCGAAGCGCCAGATAGGTGCCGCCGGATGACCGCACATAGATCTCGGCCCCTCGGTCCTTGTCGATGAAGATCTGCTGCGCGCCGGTTTTCTCCAGCTGCGCCATCAGGAAATTCTGGACGACAGTCTTGCCGCCGCCCGACGGGCCGATGATCAGTGTGTGGCCAAGATCGTTCACATGAAAATTGAAATAGAAGGGAGACTGGGCCGCGGTCTTCATCAACGCGATCGCAGCACCCCAGTGATTGCCATCGGGCTTGCCGGCGGGGAAAGTGTGGAACGGCGAGAGCGCGGCAAAATTGCGCGACGTGATCGCCGCTGGCCGCGCACGCCACGCGAAGTTGCCAGGAAGCTGCGACCAGAAGGCGGCCTCCAGCGCCGGACCTTCCCGAGCGGCCACCAGACCAGCGTCGGCGAGCGCCGCCCGGGCGGTCGAGAGATTTTCGGCCAGGCGCTTTTGATTTTCACCGAAGACCGCGAGCGAGAAATGATGCTCGCCCAGGACAAAGCGATTGCTCTGCAGATCGTCGGCCGCGTCGGCCAGCTCAAGTGCCTGGCTCGCAGCGGCGTCCTCGGTCGAGGCCATCTGGTTCTGGCGACGGCGCAACCGCTCCGAGGCCCGCGCTTTGCCCATGAACGCGAAGGACTGTGTCACGACGAACGCGAAATCTTGGCTGAGGAGCGCATTCATCTGGCCCGGCCGCGTCATCGCCGGATATTCGCGGATGCCGAAAAGGCCCACGAACCGGCTCGTGTCATGCGCCCGCACCTCGACCGTCTCGCGGCCGAAGATTACCCGTTCCCCATAGATGGCGGAGCCGAGATGGCCTCGGACCAAGGGCACCCTGCCAGCGCGGCCCATCATCACCAGTTCAAGCACCTCGAGCGGCTGCGAGAACATCAGGCCATTATGCTCGTACAAGTGGAGGCGTCGGGGCCGGCAGCGTGCGAGGAGCTTCTCGATGTCACGCGCCTTATCCTCGAAGCGCGCAAGCTCGTCCTCGTCGACTTCGGCCCCCTCCTTGCGCGCCGATGCCAGACGTCGAAGGAGCACGCCGGTACGATCAGCCGATCCAACGGACGGGCGCATGATGAGCGTCAGGTAGAGCTCGTTGACGAACATGCGCTTGGCGGTCACCCGCGCGCGGTATTTTGCATCGAGATCGGCCGCAAAGGCCGAGCGAAACTTGCCTTCGGGATAGTCCGTGATCGGCCGGCGGACGATATGCGTCCAGATCGCCAGACGGTCGTCGGCGATATTGCGCAACGTGCCGTTGAGCTTTTCGTGCCAGTCGTTGAGATGGATTGGGTCGGCCGTCTCGAATGCAAGGCCGTCGAGCTTGAACATCATCATGAGGTCGCGCCCGTCGAGCGCAATGATGTTGTCGTCGATATGACGCGCATAGGGGAGATAGCGCGCGGGGTCCGCCTCATTCTTGAGGATCCGCCACGGCGTCCGCGCGGCAGCGCCGCCCAACGAGTTGGCCCGGCTAGCCATGCGCAAAGCCCCGGCGTTTCGCCCCATCGATCGGCAGGGGCGAGTAGGAGCTACCGCCCCACCATCCCCGGTTGCGGCATCGTGCCTTTGTCGTTGTCCAGAGCCACAAGAGGCGGAAGGCGTTTGCGTCGTGCCGCACGATCAGCCGGGCTATGGCCAGAAAGGCCCCGGCTAGCGCAAGAGCGTAAAGCGGGTTGCCGGTGACGATGAGCGTCAGGCACGCCGCCAGCGCGATGGGCAGCGATGCTTCGATCGGAACGCCCAACCACATCGTCGGCCGAGTCACGGCCAGGAAGAGCGTTTCTTCCCTGAGTTTTTCATCGTCCATCCCAGCGCACTCACGCGCCGCCAGTGATGGTATCGACGATCCACTGTGCGCTGAACACGATGAAGATGCCGACGATGACGGTGACCAGGAGCCCCAGGCTTGCCCGCCCGGTGAAGAACATGAAACCCACGATGACGACCGCGATCACCGCGATCGTTTTCGCAAAAGTACCGGTCAGCCAGGTCTTGATATTCTCGGCCATCGACGTGACGCCGTCGGCCGCTTGGGCATGGGCCGGATCGGTGAGCAGGAGCGACACCGCAATGACCGCAATAAACAGTGCCAGATATTGCGCGAAAGTACGCCTCCGCGGCGTCAACCACATCTTGGAATTGTTCGCTAAGGCAGTCATTCGGCTTGTCCTTTCGGTGAACTGTTGGATGCCCCCCCAAAGACCATCAAAGATGCCGTCTGCGCCCCCGCAGTGGTGTCCCATGCCTCTTGGACGCGCGGCGAGCGAACGCCCGCCGAAGGCTGCTTAACTGTGGGTTCCGGCGTCACTGGCCCGGGCAAAGCGGCGGGTTCTGGCATCGCTCGACGCCTGATCGCTGGCACGACGACACTCGAAGATGCGTAAACACGGCCGACATAGCCATTTCCGAACCCGCGCGAACGACTGCCCGTATTGTACATCGACATGGCGGTCGCGATGGCCACCTCTGTAGAAGGGCTGGAGCGAACAACGTTCAGATAGTTGGAAGCCAGCACGCGCGCGGCTGCGGCGAGATTGCGACAGGGATCGAAGGCGTCCTCGACCGACAGGCCGAGCCACCTCAGGTTTGCGCTGTTGATTTGCCCCAGACCCAGATCGATGTTGTAGCCGCGGGCGATCAGCGATCGCGCGGCTGCAGCGGCCGATGCCCGATCGCTGGGTTTGGGTGCGGCAACGCCCTTCGCATTCACGCCGATGGCATAGGGGTTGAAATGACTCTCGGTGTGGACGACCGACACAAGCGTTTCGACCGCAACCGATGGTGCGCATTGCTGCGCCAGTCCGACCACGGTTGCGAGCTCGAGGATCACTGTGGTGTGGTCCCTTGTTCGCTGGGAGACGCTGGCAAGCTTTCAATATTCGCAAGCGAATAGGATTGCTGCCGCCCGTCGGTGAACGTCATCACCACCCGGCGCCGCGAAGCGGAATCTCGATCATAGACCTTGGTCTTCGCAACGCCGCTACCAGAGCAGCCGGGGAAGGAACCGCCCAATCCCAGACGCTCCCATAACTTCACCATAGGCGGCACGCAGGCGGGGTACTGGGTCGCGCCACCCGGATTTGAAAGGCAAAGCAAAACCTGGCAACCCAGATCGTTCGCATGCGCGGGAGCCGCCGCGGCGGACATCGCCACGAACGGCACAGCAAGGACAAGCCGCAGGCGCTGCATCTGATTTCTCCGCTTTTCAGCGCCGCTGCATTAAAAATGCGCCGACGACTCTCCGTTGAAAATCACCTCTCTTTTGAACCCGGTGCGGCAATTTCGGGCAATCCCCCCACAAGGGGGGAGCGGAGGTGCAAGGTCGTGCAAGACGGCAGGAATGCAGAGCGGGCTTGATCGCCAGCCATTCCTTGAGCCTCAAGTCTGAGAAACCTGAAGCGCCTATTCGCTATTGTGGGGGGCGACGCTGCTAGACGAGCGCGTCGATGTTCAGATGTCCGTCTCGGACAGCGCGAAGCACGAGCTGGGTCCGGCGACGCACGCCATACCGCCGGCGCGCACCTTCGACATATTCATGGACAGTGTCGCGGCTCAGACCCAGAATCTGTCCGATCTCCCAGTCGCTTTTGCCCTGTGCTACCAGATCAATGCAGTCGATCTGGCGCGGGCTGAGCGCTATCGGCACGTTTGCCAGTTCATCGGGACCGAGAAGGGCTCGAGCCTGGTCGAACGCAACCGTGCCAATCAATCGGGCAGAGAGAAGGTCCGGGCTAGAAATCGTCTCATCAGCTTGACGCGCTACCGTAAATATCGCGTCGGGCTCGTTGCGCATTCTGATCGGCATGGTGAACCCTGCTGCCAGTCCGTGCGCGCGACCCCGCTCCAGAATTGATAGCTGGCGAGCATTGGGCGCGATGTAATCCCCGATCTGATCCCAGGTGAGCCCGGAGACGGTCTTGGCGCAGGCAGCGTGGACCGGATCTTCAAGATAGAGGCGCGCATCCATCACCTCCTCGATCCAGCGCACCGGATAGGTGGTCATCAGGAGCGCTTTGCGGGTGGTCCGTTTCAGGTCGACATTGTGCACCAATGCAAACCAGCGGAACCCGAACTGACGCACAATCGCATCGAGCAAGGATTTGAGTTGTTCGAGTGTCGTCGCCTGCCGGCATTCGGCTTCGAACGCAGTGATGTCACCGAGGCGACCGGCATCTTCGAGACTACCCATAGTGCGAACGATTCGCATTTCGATTGTGGTTTCGTCCAGTCACCGTTCGGCGAAGCCATTGAAAAACAAGACCGGCTGCATCCAGCGCCCAACTCCCCGCAAGAAAAGCACAGGTCGTCTTTAGTACGAGTCGGCCAGAGTAATGACGAAAGAGCCCACGTGACACTTTACCTTCGGGCAAAGTGTCACAGCCGACAAAATGACGAAATTTACGGCAAAGGGGATTCACTTCACCCCCTATATGTGCTTGATTCAATCCTGTTATGTTGCATGCTCCGATCATCGGCGACGGCCGCCCGCAACTGGATATGCCATCCTTGCTGGAGATGCTTGCGCGGTCGTCATCTCGGCCGCGCTACGCCTTCATGGTGCTCAACCTGATTGCCCAAGTTTCCCGTTCAGACGGCAGCGCCGGGCCGCTGGTAGCCAAGGGCGCCGGCCTCATTCCCTTGCGTGACTGGCTTTGTGATGCACTGACGCCGATGGGGCAGCGCGACCCCCGGCGCGTCGCCCTGGAAGAGCGGATACGCAGCGACCTGGAAATGTCCGGCGCGTTGCCGATCGATGGGGGTCAGGCCACGGCTATGGTCGAAAACGCCATCCGTGAGCAGGTACGGGCTTCGGGCAAGACGAATGTGAGCCGGGCGGTGTCGGAGCTGGTGCGCGCTGGCTTGCTCAAGCGGCACTATCAGGGCTATTGCGTTGATCATCACAATCGCGGTGCGCAACGTCAGGCCGTCTATATCTTGGCTGGTGGCGCGCGAGGCTTGATCGGCGGCAGACAAGAACAGCCGAGAGCCGTTCCGAGACAGGCAGAACTAGCTTTCTGATTGCCCCGAAAATGGCCTAATTTAACATAACTATTATTATCAAACTAAGTAATTGTAGCAGCAACGTTCAAATGTCACAGTCGCGCAAAGTAGAGATGTCTCACTTGGGCTACCGTGCCCTCCGGCTGTTCGGAGGTATTGAGCATGGCGGTGTTGCATATGAGTACCGAGGAGCTTTCGCGGGTCGAGACGTTAATGCATGTGGTTTCAGGCCGCATGACCGTTACCGAGGCGGCAAAGTTGATGAGCGTCAGCCGCCGCCACGCCCATCGGCTTTTGACTCGTTACCAAGACGATGGATCATCCGGGCTTGTGTCGCGCCGCCGTGGTCGACCCAGCAACCGGCGCTTGGATGATGGCATCAGAGATCAGATTGTCGCGCTGGTTCGGACCCATTATCATGATTTTGGGCCTACCCTGGCCGCCGAGTATCTGGCCGAGCGGCATGATGTCCGGATTTCGCGGGAGAAGCTGCGGCAGATCATGATCGAAGCCGGGTTCTGGAAAGATCGTCAGGCCCGTCGCCCTCGCCCGTATCAACCGCGTTATCGGCGGGACTGCCGGGGTGAACTGATCCAGATCGACGGCTCGAAGCACTGGTGGTTTGAGGATCGCGGGCCGCAATGCACCCTGCTGGTTTATATCGACGACGCGACCAGCGAGCTGATGCACCTCAGGATGGTCGAGAGCGAGAGCACCTTTGCCTATATGGAGGCGACCCGCGCATATATCGAACGGCACGGCAAGCCGGTGGCCTTTTATTCCGATAAGCACAGCGTTTTCCGGAACGCGCGGGCCAGCGCCGCTCGTGGCGACGGCATGACGCATTTTGGTCGCGCGCTCGATGCTCTGAACATCGAGATCATCTGCGCCAACTCTCCGCAGGCCAAGGGCCGCGTCGAGCGGGCCAACGCCACCTTGCAGGATCGCCTGGTTAAAGCGATGCGCCTTGAAGGCATCTCGTCGATCAAGGACGCCAACGCCTTTCTCGACAGCTATATCGCCAGGCACAACGAGCGGTTTGCCCGCCCTGCCTTCGATGTCCGCGATCTGCACCGTCCCCTCGCGCCGCATGATGATCTACGCTCGATCATGGTCTGGCGGGAGCAGCGGACGGTGACGGCGGCGCTGACGCTGCATTACAACAAGGCGATGTTCATTCTGGAGCCGAACGATGTCAGCCTGAATCTGGCGCGCAAGCGGGTGACGGTCTGTGAGTATCCCGACGGCCGGCTAGAAATCGAGCATGAGGGCCATGTCCTGCCCTATCGTCAGTTCGACAAGATGCGGCAGGTGAACCAGCCTGCCATTGTCGAGAACAAGCATCTGGACGCAGCGCTGTTGCTGGCCAGACAGATGCAGGCGATCATGCCGCATCACCGCAAGCGCAACAACGACGCCCCTGCCCGCCGTGACCAACCCATGCATCTCTTCCCCGAGCCAGACCCGCCACCAAAGATCGACCGCCGCACACTGGGTGGCTCAAAGCTCAAGCGCGGTCCCAGACTCAGTGATGAGGCGTTGCGCGAACGCGGTACGCTCAGGTTCGTTCAGAAGACATGACCGGGCCCACTGCAGAGCAGCGGGTCCATGGTGCACCACCCCAAGGTCAGCGCTTCAGCAGGGTCTGCGCTGCGCTGTTCCGATGGCTCCACGCAGCCCCTGCTGCTCCCCACCCTGTGACATTTCTATATGGCACAGATCGGGACTTCTCTATTTAGCGAGAACAGTAATTTCAGGGCGCGTGCGATTGCGATCCGCCCGCGCTCAATCCTCATTGCGTTCGAGGAGAAGTCGAGCAATCGCCCGTCAATGCTTCAAACAGACGATGATCGCCGACACGACAGCTGCAGTTTCAACAACATCGCGGACCTTCACCGTGTCGATCCCGAGTTCGGCAGCGGGATAGTCATTGCCACCCGGATAGATCGCGTCGCCGAGGAAGAGCATTCGCGCGAGCGGCACGCCGCTTTCCTTGCTCAGCCGCTTCAGCCCATAGCCCTTGTCGACCCCGGCACGGGTGACATCGATCGAGGTGGTGCCGCCCAGGTTGATCGAGAGGTCGGGCAGCGCCACCTGTAGCGTCTTTTGAATCGCGGCCCGCTTGGCGCGGTCAGGATCCCAGCCCTCTTTCGCCTCCAGCGGCGCGTCCTGGCCGAGGCCGGAAAAGGTAATCTGGCTTCCCCGATCCTCGATCCGCTCTCCCCAAATGCGCTCGTCGGCCAGTCCCGCTTCCGACAGCGCACGGTCGAAGGCTGCGCGGATGCTCGCCTTCTCCGCGTTGTCGAACAGCTCGGCATAAACCCTGCGCCACGCACCGTCGATGAAGCGGTAGAGCTTCGTGCCAGTGGTCGGCATCAGCCACAGCCGCTCGCGGGCGACGTTAAGCGGCAAGCGCGAGACGACTTGCCGGTCGAATTGCGGCCAGTCGCCGCCCGAGATCACCGCAACATCGACCACGGCCAGCAGGCGGGCGAGCGTCGCCGCCATCTCGGGCGACAAGGGCCGCTTGCTCTCCGCAAGGGTCCCGTCGAGGTCGAATACGATCAACCATTTCACGAGGCGGTGCCCTCCCCGTCGCGGTTGCGGAGATCATTGTGAAGGGCGGTCGCGGCGATCGCCGCGTGGCCCATCGCGACGCTGATCTGATCGAGCGACATGACGATATCGCCCGCCGCATAGACACCAGTGACGCTCGCCCGCTGCTTGGTATCGACGACGATGCAGCGATCGTCGCTCAGCTCGACGCCGAGCTGGCGCGCAAGCGCGTTGTTGCTGTCCGACCCGAGCGCCGGATAAACCGTGTCGAAGTGCAACTCGCTGCCATCGGTGAGGTGGAGCGCAACTCGATCGCCTGAAAAGTCCATCCGGGACAGCGGCTTCGGTGCGACTGCGATCTCGGCCGCGGCGAGCGCCGCGCGATCGTCGGCACCAAGATCGATCGTCTCCTGCGCAACAAGCGTGATCCGGTCCGAGAAGGTGCGCAGGAACAACGCCTCCGCGACTCCGTGCGTGTTCGCGCCGATCACCCCGATCGCCAGCCCGGTTGCCTCGTAGGCGTCGCAGACCGGGCAATAGCGCAGCATTCCCCGCTGCAAGGCGTCGCGGTGCGTATCGGCATCGAGCGCAGGGCGGCGATTCTCGACCCCGGTTGCGATCAGGACAGCGCGCGCGGCGATGGTCACTGTGGACCCTCGCGCTTCGAAGGCATCGGCCTTGCCGTCGATCGTTTCGATCCGGTCCGTCAGGATCGTGGCCCCGTAGCGTTTCGCCTGTTCGCGCATCCGCCGCAGCAGCTCCTCGCCGGCAATACCCTCTGGATAGCCGGCGTGGTTGTGGGAGAGCGGTATCCATTTCGCTCGGCTGTGCCCCTCATCGACCACAACGACGCGGCGGTGATATCGCGCAAGGTAGATCGTAATTGCTCACGGGGTCGGCAATTGGGCTCTGATCAGGCGACGACGAACCTGCCGTCGACGAGTTCGCGGATAGCTACGAGGGCCGATTTGCCGCTGAGACGGGCGGTTCCGGTGACGGAGCGATATCCGGCGTGGATCTGGGCGCCCCAGTCGGATCGGAAGCCGTTGGTGACCTTGCGGAACACGACCGAGGGGCGGATCTCGCGCTCTGATATGTTGTTGGTCGCAGGGACGTCGCGGTTGGTGAGGAAGACGAAGAACTTGCCCCGCCAGGCCTTGATTTGTTTGAGCAGAACACGTCCCGCCGGGTGCGCGACAGGCATCTGTACCAGGCGGGTCAGCAGATTGTCGGCCTTCGCGGCGTAGGCGGCCAGCGTCGTGTCTTTCAGGCTGCTTCGTCGCTTGCCGATCCGGATCGCCCAGCGCAGGTGGTCGCGGATTTTGGGGGCGAAGGCGGTATCCCCGCAGTCGATGGCATACTGAACATCGCGCAGGACATGGGCGAGGCAGACCTGATGCTCTTTGCCCAGTTCCTGCTGTCCGGCGTAGCGATCGGAGACCCACACGTCGGGTTGATGGCCCCCCAGCACCTCGTCGACAACACTGCGCGCCCGGCGCGGGGCGATCTTGTGCAGGACCGCGTCTTTCGAGAGGAAGACCCATTGCCAATGGGCAATGCCGTTGGTGCGCGTGGACGTCTCATCGGATGCGATGATCCTTGCCGTCAGCAACTTGTCGGTGATCGCCTTCGTGGCTGCTGTCATTCCGGCCTGCATGCGCCTGAAGGCGTTGGCGATTGCCCCTTGGGAGATCGTGAGGCCAAACAGTTCCGCAGCAATGCGCGACAGTCGCTCGAAGCTGACATGGTGGCTGTGATGCAGATAGGCCAGCAGCGAGCGGATGCCAGGGCCAAACGGCGTGCCCGGCTCCATACCCGCCGGCGCCTCGGCGCGGTAGCGACGGCCACATCCCCCGCAGCGCGCACCGAACAATTCGATGCGGGTCACAATTGGGCGGATCGGCGGCAGGTCGATATGATCGTAGCGGTGACGGCAATGCTGGGTCTGCGAGGAAACATCGGTCCCGCAATGGCAGCAGCTTGCCGCCATGGCGCGTTCGGTTTTGTCCGGCGTCTCGGCCAGTGGGCGGTGCTTGCCTTCGCGCGGCGGGCGCTTGCCAGTCCTGGGCTTACCGCCTTTGCCGCCCCGCTTGCCGAAGTCGTCCTTCGAAGGCGGAATATGCGAATTCTTCGAGGTCTTGCGCGGCTTGCCGACCAGCGATTCCAACTCGGAAATCCGTGCTGCCATCCGCTCGATCATCTCGTGCTGAGCAAGCAGCAGCTCGTTCTTCTCAGCCTCGGTCAGAACATGAAGCGGCGGTGGTGGCATCCGTAGGGTGAATCAGCCAATCGACCTCCACGCAACACTTTTCTGCCAACCCCGTGAGCAATTACGGTAGATCGCCGCCGTGAGGCCCCCCGGTCCGCCGCCGACGATCAAGGCGTCATAGCGATCCGCCGTCATGCCACTTGCTTCGCCGGATCGCGGTAGGCGAGAAGCCGCAACGCATTGAAAACGACCAGAAGCGTTGAGCCTTCGTGCATCGCGACCGCCGGGCCGATGCCCAGGCCCAGGATCGTCGCGGGCACAAGGAACGCGACCACCCCGAGGCTGACGAAAACATTCTGCCGGATGATCCCGCGAGTGTGGCGGCTCAGGCCCACCGCGAACGGCAGATGCCCAAGATCGTCGGCCATCAGCGCAACGTCGGCCGTCTCCAGCGCCACGTCCGAACCCGCTGCACCCATCGCAATGCCGACCGTCGCCGACGCCATAGCCGGCGCGTCGTTGACGCCATCGCCGACCATCGCGACCTTGTCCTCGCCGGCGAGCTTCTTGATCGCGGCAACCTTGTCCTCCGGCATCAGGTCGCCCCATGCCTCGTCGAGCCCGACATCCTTGGCGATGGCGTCGGCCACCTTCTGGTGATCGCCCGAGATCATGATCATCCGGGTGATTCCCATTTCGCGCAGCCGCTTGAGCGCGACCTTGGCCGCCTCGCGCGGGGTGTCCATCAGCCCGATCGCGCCGATGTCCTTATCGCCCTTGCGGACCACCATCGTCGTCCGCCCGTTTTCACGCAGGGTGGCGATGGCGTCGGTCGCGGCCGCGTTCAGCGTGGGGATGCCCTCCACGCCGAACATCTCGGCCTTGCCGATCCATACTGTCTCGCCATCAACGGTGGCGGTGACGCCGCGTCCCGTCAGGCTCTTAAGATCGGTCGCCTCCGGCAGATCGCGCCCACCCAGGCGCTCGCGGCCGTCCTTGACGATCGCCTGTGCCAGCGGGTGATCGCTCAAGGCTTCGACCGCGACGGCGAGTGCCAACAGATCCTCTTCGCTCGCCCCCTCGACGGGCACGACATCGGTGATGCGGGGACGACCTTCCGTCAGCGTCCCGGTCTTGTCGAACGCGATCGCCTTAACAGGCTGCGGAAAAAGGCGCTTGCCTTGATGTGGCATTGCTGATTCCAGGATCCCGTAGAGGGATGTTGAAGGGATCGGGATGCGCGGCGG
>NZ_ALVC01000224.1:0-3472 GCF_000293195.2 Sphingomonas sp. LH128 | reverse complement strand
CGGCCTATGCCACGATCAAGGGATTCGAAGTCATGCGAGCCCTGCGCAAAGGACAGGCTCGCCCCTGGTGCCTGCAGCCCGGCATCAGGGGCGAGGTGCGCCTTGTGGAGAGAGCTTTTGGCATTGGGCCCTCGGCGCTGACGGAGGCCATGGGCATGCTCAACCACCATTTCGCAGCAGCCGCCTGATCGGCGCAGAGCGACAGCCTACCTCTGACTGCCGCCAATCTTTGCAACAGAGCCCGCGCACCCAGCTCGGACATGGTCGCATTCTTTTCGCCATACCCGTTATCGCTGACTATCCTCGACCATGACAAGCTTCTCTCAAAGATCGCTCGTGCGGTCGATAATAAGCGGGTAGGTAATTTAGTTGTTCGCGCGCATATCACTGATGTCCGACCGGGCCAGTTGAGTGCGTCAGGTCAAGGCGTTTACCTGCTGGTATGGGGCGGGTAGACAGCGACAATCGAACTCGCGACAGACTAATTGCCGCGCGAACCTTGCACTGTGAGGATTTGACATCCAAGGCAGCGGTACCACGGTGAGCGTCGGGATTAAGAGCCGGATTCGGAAGTTTCTCAATTCTGACAAAGCCTTGCGGTTCTGCGCGTGAGCATGCGGATTGAGGCGACGAGGGCCCAAGCGGTGGACGAGGCTATGGATCGCTCCCAGTCTTTTGCGAGCCGACGACAGCGCCCGAGCCAGGCAAAAGTCCGTTCGACCACCCATCTGCGGGGCAGCACCTGAAAGCCTTTCGCCTTGTCCGATCGCTTGATGATTTCGATCGTCCATTTGCCCATGCCAACCAAGGCGGATCGTAGCTTATCGCCTGCGTAACCGCCATCGGCAAAGATGTGTCGCAGCCAGGGAAACCGTTTGCGAATGGCTGCCAGCACATCGACGGCCCCATCTCGGTCCTGAATATCGGCGGCATGTACGAGGATGAAGATGAGGAAGCCGCAGGTGTCCGTCAGGATATGTCGCTTCCGGCCTTTCACCTTTTTGCCCGCGTCATAGCCCGAGATTCCGCCACTTTCGGTGGTCTTGACCGATTGGCTGTCGATCACTCCGGCGCTGGGCGAAGCTTCACGCCCTTCGATTTCCCGCAGGTTCATGACCAGCACCGTGTTGATCGCGTCGAACAGACCGGCATCGCGCCAGGCATAGAAATAGCGCCGCACCGTCGATACCGGAGGAAAGCACTTCGGCAGAAGCCGCCACGCCCACCCGCTTGCCGCGATGTACAGCATCGCGTTCAGAACCTCGCGCATGTCGGTAGTCCGGCGTCGGCCACCTCGCCTCGCCGGTGGAACGAAAGGTGCTGCCAGCACCCACTCCGTGTCCGTCATATCCGATGGATATCGCAAACCTTCCCGACTATGCTCACGCCGGGCAATACCAGTCCATGCCACCATCCACTCCTTCTTGTCGCAAAGAGGCGTGAATCACAACATGCTGGTATTGCTCAACAACTTTCGGATGAGGCTCTTATATAACGAAGCTCATTTCGGTTCTAGGTGACTAGCGGCGAATTGATCGCACCGGTCGCGATTGCGCCGCCGATTCTGAAACCGCCAAACATGCGCTCGATGCGGTAGCGCCACTTGTGGGTTGCCCGGCCATGCTCAATCGTGATCCGGCGCATTGATCGGCCATGTTTGAAGGCCTGCCGCACTTTCCGGTCCATACCTTCCACACAACCAAAAGGGGCCCGTACCTTCCGGCGCGGGCCCCTTGAGGCTGTCATCGAGGTCCGGCGACGCTTACTTGAAACGAATGCCGATGCCGCCCATCACGCGCTGACGGCTGCTATTGCCGTGATAGTTTGAATATACGTACTGTGCACTCGCATAAACCGGAAGGCGTCCTTGCGTCAGAGAAAATTCGACGCCGCCGCCGACTTGATAGCCGTCAGCGCGGTAGTGATCGTACACGAGTGTATTGCCTACGGGTCCTTCAATGCGCTCGCGTTGTTCGCCGTTTACGTAGCCGGCCTTACCAAAGATCAAAACGTCCGGAGTGGCTAGAAAGCCGGCTCGTACAGCAGCGCCCCATTCTTCAAACGCCTTATGGTCGATACTGTTTCCATTGGCGAGCGCCGTGGTGTTCTCGTTGCCCTTGCCGGGCTTCCAGAAACTGCCTTCCGCACCGATCACGACGCGCTCACCCAAAGTGCCGTCGAAGCCGATTGTACCACCATAACCAAACTTGTCGTTGTGGTTACCCTCCGACTGAAAGCGGTCACCGCCAAAGTTACCTTCAAGGCGGATGCCGCGAAAGCTAGTGCCGTTTTCGGCCACGATCGGCGCATTCGTCGAAGCGTCGACGCCTGCATCCTGAGCCATTGCCGACGTGGACGCGATTCCCGCAGCAACAGCGACTGCAAGGGAGAGCGGCTTGAAAGTCATGGAAGTATCCTCTGGAGTGTCATTCGAATGGCAAAAGATGGAAACGCCCATCAAGTTTCCGAGGACCGCGGCAATCGGTTGAAACTACGAAAGCATGTGACCAAATTGCAACACTGATGCGACCGCTCATGATGTATCAACGGGAAAAAAATGCCGCTCGATCATACGATCAATGAGCGCACTCCAGCGAGGATTTCGCCGCGTAAACTGAGCCGTTTACGGGTATCACAACCGATTGCTCCTGCGTTGAAAGACATCGGGAGATTCGTGAGCTGTGTGCGAGTTGATAGTCTCACCGATGAAAAATACCTGCAGGGTCAATACCGGTTCTCGCCAAACGCACGAGATACGTTAGGCAAGGCCAACTGGCCTGCTAATGTGCACTTCTGCACTATCGGATGAGTTGTACCAATCCCCAAAAGGCATTCTTTGTAATCGTTCACATGGGAAAAATCACCATTCCATATGCACTTGAAAATGAATACCTTCCCTTATGATGGTTAATAAAGGGGGACCTATGATTCGACTTGCTGAAAATGCACCGGTGCTGACAAGGCGTGAAGCCGAAGTCGTCCGCCTCGTCGCTGACGGGTACTCGGCAAAAGAGGCAGCATTAAATCTTAAGATCGCGCCGTGCACGGTTGAACGGCATATCGAGAATGTCCGGCTGAAAACACGGGCGCGTAACCGAGCACATATGATCGCGCACGTCGTATTTGGCGGTCTGATCTAAAAGTAATCGGCCGGAACTTTCAGGACTTCGGGAAACCAGTCGTCGAAAGCGGGCCGAGAATAGCACGAATTTAAAAGCCCGCATTCTCAATCGCGCAACCCATACGAGGTCCGGTCTCTGTAGCCCGAGGCGATGGAATGCGCGCGGTCTTTTACCCGGCTGTAGGCGAGTCGCCAATTCGGATTTCCAGCGCGATCTTGGCGAGGAGCGTGCTGGCGCATGGCCTCGATGCAGTCGGCGTAG
Organism: Sphingomonas sp. LH128; assembly: GCF_000293195.2. Taxonomy (NCBI): domain Bacteria; kingdom Pseudomonadati; phylum Pseudomonadota; class Alphaproteobacteria; order Sphingomonadales; family Sphingomonadaceae; genus Sphingomonas; species Sphingomonas sp. LH128. The sequence continues at coordinate 89 of NZ_ALVC01000224.1, read as the reverse complement.
ATAGCTTGTCGGTCGTGAACAATGCGATGTTCGTTTCGGCGACGGGTAGATTGCGTCCGATGTGCCGTGAGGGGTTTATCGAACTGGTA
>NZ_ALVC01000223.1:0-11862 GCF_000293195.2 Sphingomonas sp. LH128 | reverse complement strand
AAGTCCGGGATGACGAGGTATCGCCCCGGCGCGGGCCTCGTGGATGACCCGGCGCGTATGGCGTGACAGTCTCCCTCGAAACGAGGAGGGAGAGTGATGGTGGCTGACCTGTCGGGCGGTATCCCGGTCGAGCGCGAATTCGTCGTGGCCGAAAAGCCCGACGACGGCATCCGCGATGCGGTCAACGTGTGGATCGAAGAGGAGAACGGCCTCTTCGCCATGCGCGTGGGCGTCGAGGCGGTCGGCGCGCAGTGGGACCGGCACGAACTGTGGCTCGACATCGCCTTCGCCGACGGGCGCCTGTGGTCGCGGCGCGGCGCGGGCGAGCCGCATTCCCCCTACGACACTCAAGGCAGGCCCTCGGTGCGCGGGACTGGCCCGGTACGCTTCGAATGCGCGGAGCCGTTTCGCCGCTGGACGGCTGCCTTCGATGGGCCGGTGGCGCGGACCAGCGCGCAGGAAATCCTCGACAACCCCGATTTCGCCGAAACCGCGTGGAGCAAGGTCGCCTTCACCGTCGACATGGAGATGGCCGCGATCCCTTGGGAGCCGGGCACGATCCTGCCCGAAGCAGCCGAGGCGCTCGGCGGCAAGCAGGGCGACTACATGAGCCCGCGCTACGAGCAACTGTTCCGCTGCAGCGGCACCCTCGTCATTGATGGCGAGGAGCGCGCGTTTCGCGGCAATGGCCTGCGCATCCGCCGAACGGGTTTCCGCGCCTTCGCGGGATTCTGGGGGCATTGCTGGCAGTCCGCCGTGTTCCCGGACGGCCGCGCGTTCGGGTTCAATTCCTACCCTGTGCGCGAGGGTGAGCCGCCGAGCTACTCGGAAGGCTGGATCATCGAGGACGGGGTGCGCACCGGCGCGCGGCCGGTGGTGATCCCCTGGCTGCGGCGGCTGGTGACCGGCGGCGAGGACGTGTCCTGCGTGCTGGAGACGGTGGACGGGCGCCGGATGAAGATTGCGGGGCGGACTTTCGCCAATACCCGCTCTCGCGGCGGGCATGTGCTGCCGCCGGACTGGCCCAAAGACTGGCCGATCGTCCAGCAGGCGCACGCGGTTTATACGTGGGATGGTAAGCGCGCGACGGGCATGATCGAACGGTCGAGCAAGCCCAGCGTAATGGAGTTGTAGTGGGGAAGGCGCACCTCCGTCCCTCCCCTCCCGCAAGCGGGAGGGGAGAAGCATAGCCCTCCCGCTTGCGGGAGGGCCGCGAGACTTGGCAGCTTGCTGCCTAATCGCAGCGGGGTGGGCGCCTGCTCCCGATCAGAAATAGGCCCCGATCAGAACTTGTAGTTCGCGCTGATCGTGAAGTTGCGCGGCGCGCCGTAGCGGTACTGGCTGAACGAACCGATCTGGCTGTAATACTTCTTGTCGAACAGGTTCTCCAGGTTGCCCTGAATCTGCAGTGCCTCGCTGACGTTGTAGCGCGTCATCAGGCTGACCAGCGTGTACCCGCCCTGCTGGAAGCGGAAGGCCGCGCCGGTGTAGGGGTTGAGCCCGTCGGTGTAGGCCTTGCTCCGGTAGTTCACGCCGCCGCCCACGGTCAGGCCGTCCAGCAGGCCGGAAAGATCATAGGTGGTGAAGATCTTCAGCAGCTTGCGCGGCTGGTCGGAGTTGGCGATCACGCCGTTCGCATCCTCGGCCTTGAACTGGCTGTAGCTGGCGTTGAGGTTCCAGCCCGGCATCGGCTCGCCGGTGGCCTCGATCTCGAAGCCCTTGCTGGTGACCCCCTGCGCGGCGCGGTACGGCTGGATCGGGGTACTGCCTTCGACCGGAATCGGCTCGCCGTCGGTGATGCCCACGTTGTCCTGCTCGATGCGGAACAGCGCGATCGAGGTCTGCAGCGCATTGCCGAAGAAGTTGCTCTTCAGGCCGATCTCGTAGGCATTGCCGTTGAGTGGGTCGAGCAGATTCAGGTCGCGATCGCGCAAGTTCTGCGGCTGGAAGATCTTGGTGTAGCTGGCGTAGATGCGGTGGTTCGACGCCACGTCGAAGAGCGCGCCGACGTAGGGGATGAACACGTTGTCATCGCCGTAGTCGCTGGTGCCGCTCCAGGCGAAGCCCTTCTGGCTCCAGCTGGAGATACGGCCGCCGACGATCACCTTGAGCGGATCGGCGATGTTCATGCGCAGTGCGCCGTAGTAGCCGGTCTGCTCGATGCGCTCCTGTTCGTTGCGCACGGCGGTGGTGCCCCAGACGGGCTCGGGGAAGGGCAGGCCCTTCTGGCCGATGAGCGGCGTGTTGGTGGCCCACGAATTCAGCCCGGTGCCCCAGGCCGGATTGTTCTCCGTGTAAGGCGCGACATAGTTGTCGGTGTGGCGCTTCAGGACGCTGTGCAGCGCGCCCAGGACGATCTCGTGGTCGCGTCCGAACAGTTTGAATTCACCCTTCAACTGCGCGTCGAAGCTGTTCTGGACGCTGAGACCCTTGGACTTGTACGGGTTGCTCGACTCGATCGTGCCGGTTGCCTTGTCGACGCCGCCGTACATGTAGAGCAGCTGGGTATCGCCGGTGTTCTTCAGGCGGTTGTAGTTGACCGTCAGGTTCCAGTTGTCACCGAAGCCTTGGCGCACGGTGGCGTAGATGTTCTGGTTGGTGCTGTTCCAGTAGGTCCAGTTCGCCGCCGTGGTCTGCGAGCGCGGCAGGTCGGTGGTGGTTCCGTCCGTGTAGAACGTGGGCAGCGAGCCCCAGCTGGCGCCCTTGGGCTTGGTGTCCTGGTGGCTGATGCCCGCGCGGACCAGCGTGGAGTCGGTGAGGTCGGCCTCGACCACGCCGTACAGGACCCACTTCTTGCGGTCCTGAATATCCATGAAATACTCGCCTTCCTCGTAGCGGCCGACGACGCGGGCACGCACGCGGCCGTCCGAGGTCAGCGCGCCGCCGACGTCGGCGGAAAGGCGCCAGGTGTTCCAGCTGCCGATGCTGGCGTTGGCATAGCCGGTCAGCTCGGTGGCGTCGGCATGCTTGCGCACGAGGTTGACCGAGGCCGACGGGTCGCCCGCGCCGGAGAGCAGGCCGGTGGCGCCGCGCACGATCTCGACGCGCTCGTAAATCGAGACGTCGATGCTCGTCTCGCCGTTGCCGCCGGCGAGGGTCCATGCGGCAGGGACGCCATCGACCTGGGTGTTGCGGATCTCGAAGCCACGCGCGAAGAACGAGTTGCGCACGTCGTCGACTTCGCTGACGGCGACGCCCACGCCGTTCACGATCACATCCTTAACGCTGATCAGGTTCTGGTCGAGGATGCGCTGCGCGGTCACGATCGAGACCGACTGCGGCGTTTCCTGAACCGACAGGCCGAGGCCGGTGGCGGTGTCGATCTTGTTCTGGATCGTGTACTTGCCGGTGACGACGATCTGGTCGCCATCGGTTTCCTCACCTGCGGTCTGGGCCACGGCGGGAGCGGCGACCAGGACGCCTGCACACCCCAACATGAGAGCGAACTTGAACTTCATTTGGTAATCCCCCTGCTTGCGGATTTCACGCACTCGTTTGCAGGCGCCGCTAACGGGAATGAGTATCATTCGCAATAGCAATATTGCGTGACAATTTCATTTGGTCGCAAATGTGGCAATGCGGCAGCGCGACAAATCCGTAATTCCGGGGACGTGTGGCGTGTTTGATCGTCATTCCCGCGAAGGCGGAAACTCGCCTGCGCGCGACCGTACGCCGTCAGGGGATCGATCCATGCCATCGCGGGCATGACGATCAGAGGCCCGATCCATGACCGTGCCATGGAATATCGCTCCGGGAAATGCCTGCCCGGCAGATGCCCGGATCGGCCGTCAGAACGAGACGACGGCCTCGCCGATGGCGTTCCACACGTCGTCGAGCTGGTCGTCGGTGATGCAGTAGGGCGGCATCACGTAGACGGTGTTGCCCAGCGGGCGCAGCAGCACGTCGCGGCTGCGGAAGAAGGCCATGAGTTCGGGCGCGAGACTGTCCATGTAGCCGCCGGTGCCCATCGTGCGCATGTCCAGCGCGGCGATCGTGCCGAGCGTGCGCGGGTTGTCGAAGTGGCAGAACCGGCCCAGCTTCTCCAGCCATGCGGCCTGACGGCGGGCGAGGTCACCGATGCATTCGCGCACCGGCTCCTCGGCCCAGATCGCGAGGTTGGCGGCGGCGGCGGCGCAGGCCAGCGGGTTGGCGGTGTAGCTGGAGGAATGGAAGAACATCTTCGCGCGGTCGGTGGACCAGTGCGCGGCGAAGATGTCCTCGGTTGCCATGGTTACCGCCAGCGGCAGCGAGCCGCCGGTCAGGCCCTTGGACAGGCACAGGATGTCGGGGACCACCTCGGCCTGTTCGCAGGCCAGCAGGGTGCCGGTACGGCCCCATGCGGTCATGACCTCGTCGGCGATGAACAGGACGCCGTATTTGCTGCAAATCTCGCGCATCGCCCGCAGCGTTTCCGGGCCGTAGACCAGCATGCCGCCCGAGCCGAGGATCAGCGGCTCCAGGATCAGCGCGGCGATGTCGCCCTCGCGGCACAGGGCTTCGAGCGCGTCGAGCGTGTCCTGCTCCGCTCCGGCGGCGGGGTAGGGAATGCGGCCGACGTCGAACAGCAGCGGCGCGTAAGGCTGGTTGAACACCCCGCGTGCGCCCACCGACATCGCGCCGATGGTGTCGCCGTGGTAGGAATGCTCCATCACGACGATGCGGTGGCGCGCTTCACCTTGCGCATGCCAGTAGCCGAGCGCCATCTTCAGAGCGACCTCGACGCTGGTGGAGCCGCTGTCGGAGAAGAATACCCGCGTCAGTTCGCTCGGCATGATCGCGGTCAGTCCGGCGGCGACCTGCTCGGCGGGTTCGTGCGTCCAGCCCGCGAAGATCAGCTGGTCGAGCTTTTGGGCCTGTTCGGCCACGGCGGCCATGATGCGCGGATGGCAGTGGCCGTGGGTGGTCACCCACCAGGACGAGATCGCGTCGATCACCGTGCGCCCGTCCGCCGTGTGCAGCAGCGCGCCTTCGGCATGGGTGACGAGCGGGATCGGCTCGCCCAGGCCATGCTGGGTGAAGGGGTGCCAGACGGGCGATGCAGCCGGGGGCAGAGTCACGCGAAGTCCTCCAGGCGGAAGTTTGCGGCAAAGGCGGCGGCCAGCGTCTCGGGAGTCAGCGGATCGAGGCGGGGCAGGCGGCCGAGGCGCTTGACATTGCCCATCGCGCAGATGGTGGCCTCGCTGTCCTCCACCGCATCGCCGACGAAGGCCACGCCGAGCACCTCCACACCGCGCGTGCGCAAGGCCTCGATCGAGAGCAGCGAGTGGTTGATCGTGCCGAGCATCGTGCGCGCCACCAGCACCACCGGCGCGCCCCAGCGGGCGAACTGGTCGGCGTAGGTTTCCGTGCGCGAGATCGGTACCAGAGCGCCGCCTGCGCCCTCGACCACCAGCGGTCCATCGACTTCCGGCAGGGCGAGGCGGGCGGTGTCGACGGTCACGCCGTCGATCTCGGCGGCGAGGTGGGGGGAGCAGGGCGTGGTCAGGCTATAGGCCTCGGCCAGCACCTTGCCTTCGGGCAGTCCGCCGAGGAAGCCGACGCGCTGGGCGTCGGGGCCTTCCTCCTCGATGCCGGCCTGCACCGGCTTCCAGTAATGCGCGCCCAGCGCCCCCGCCAGCGCGGCGGCGAAGACGGTCTTGCCGATGCCGGTATCGGTGCCGGTCACGATCAGGGTGCGCTGGGTCATTGGGGGCTCACGTAAGGAAATGTCGGGGCGCGGCGCAAGTGGCAGGTCACCACCTCGTAAGTGACGTTGCATCCGCTTTGGGCGAACCGCGCCATCACCGCGCGCAGCTGCGCCGGGTTGAGAGGCCGGTGCGAAGGCGCGGAGGTGCCTGCGCCGATGGCCTTGACCGCACGTACGAAGGCGCGCGGATCGAGGTGGGTTTCGGTCACGTCCTCGACCAGCAGCGTCTCGGGGGAGAGCGTCGCGAAGGCCTCCACCGGGGGGTAGGCGGGGGTGCCGGGAGTTATCCCCTCGGCCTCGTGCGCGGCGCGCCACTCGTGGAAACTGCGCGGTCCCAGCGTGGTGACGACGAGGTGCCCGCCGGGCGCCAGCCACTGCGACAGGCGGGCGAGGGCGGCAGGCGTATCGTCGAACCACTGCACCGCGAGGCTGGAGCAGATGAGGTCGAACGGGGCGCCCTCGGGGGTGCCATGCTCCCCGTCGAGGGTGGCGAAATGCAGGGTGCGCCGGTCGTCGGAGGCGGGAAGCGCGGCGCGGCAACGCTCCACCATTTCGGGCGCGATGTCGGTGACCAGCCAGTCGCCGCCGATGCGCTGCGCCATCAGGGCGGAGGTCAGGAAGCCGGTGCCGCAGCCGATCTCCAGCACGCGCGGGGCGGGCGGGAGGTCCAGCGCGGCGATGCGTGCGGCGAGGGTCGTAGCGACCTCGCGCTGGATGCGGGCATGGCCGTCGTAGTCGGGTGCGGCGGCGAAGGCGCTGCGGATGCGTTCGCGGCGGCTCATGCGAGCATCCCGCGAATGGCGGCGGCGCACAGCTCCGGGGCTTTCAGCGGCAGGAGATGGCCGCCCGCTTCGTGGTCGATGCGGCGGACCTGTGCTCCGGTGAACGTGGCGGCGCGCATCTCGGGCGGGAGCAGCGGGTCGGCGGTGCCGTGGATCGCCAGTATCGGCACGTCCGGCAGCGACGGGGCGGCGTCGCGCAGGCGCAGGAGGTCGGAGGCGAGCGCTTCGGGGTCGATTTCTCCGAAGGCCTCGGTGGAGCCGCAGGTCTTGCGGAACTCGGCGAGCACGCCGCGCGGGTCGGTCTCAAAGCGGCGCAGCATGCGGTCGAGTACGCGTACCGGGACGCCCGGTCGGCCCGGAACGGCGGTGAACCGCTCGAACCCGTTGATCGCCACGATTCCCATGAGGCCCGGCGGCGGGGCGGCGAGGACGCGCATGGTGCCGAAGGAATGGGTGATTGCGAGGCAGGCGTCTTCGACGGCAGGCTCATGCGGCGCGCCGAAGTAGCCGCGATCGTCGATTTCGTGCGCCCACTCGGGCAGCAGCGCGGCGAGCGGTTCCCAGAAATGGCGATCGAAGCTCCAGCCGTGGGCGAACAGCAGCTTCACCCCCGCTCTCCGGTGATTGCCTCGATAGCGGCGAGCAGGGCGTCGATGTCGGCTTCCGAATGCCCCGCGCGCAGGGCGAGGCGCAGGCGGCTGGTGCCGGCCGGCACCGTCGGCGGGCGGATCGCGGAGGCGAGGAAACCTGCCGCCTCCAGCCTTGCGGAGAGCGCCATCGCCTCGTTCTCCGGTCCGATCACGGCGGGCACGATCTGGGTCGAGGACGCGCCGTGGTCGAGTCCAAGGCGGGCCAGCCCTGCGCGCAGCCGGTCGCCCAGTGCGGCGAGGTGCACGCGCTCGGCATCCATGCCCGGCAGCAGGTCCAGCGCGGCGTCCACCGCGCCCAGCACGGCGGGCGGCGGGGCGGTGGTGAAGATGAAGCCGCTCGCGGCGTTGGTCAGGTAGTCGATCAGCACCCGCGATCCGGCCACGTAGGCGCCGAAGCCGCCCAGCGCCTTGCTGAAGGTGCCCATCACGAGGTCGACCTTGCCCGGCACCAGCGCCGAAAGCCCGCGCCCCTCGGGGCCGAGCACGCCGGTGGCATGGGCCTCGTCGACGAACAGCGCGGCGTCGTGGCGCTCGGCGATATCGGCGAGGCGCACCATGTCGGCGCGGTCGCCGTCCATCGAGAACACGCTCTCGGTCAGGATCAGGCGGGCGGGGGCATCCGCGCCTTTCTCCGCCAGCAGGGTTTCGAGGTGGCCCAGGTCGTTGTGGCGGAAGCGGTGCTGGCGCACGCCCGCCATCGCGATTCCCGCGTGCATCGAGGCATGGATCAGGCGGTCGGTGAATATGGCCACGCCCGGGATGGCCGCGAGCAGCGCCGGGATCGCCGCCGCGTTGGCCTGCCAGCCACTGGCGAAGATCAGCGCCGCCTCGCAGTGCTTGAATTCGGCGATGCGGGCTTCGAGGGCAAGGTGCGCCGCGCTCGTCCCGGTCACCAGCCGTGAGGAGCCGGAGCCGGAACCGTCCCGCGCGGCCCACTCGGCGGAGCGCTCCACCAGCAGCGGGTGGCGCGCGAGGCCGAGGTAGTCGTTGCTGGAAAAGTCGAGCATCGTGCGCCCGGCACGCTCGATCCGGCCGCCGGGCAGCATGGTCGTGGCGCGCAAGGTCCGGCGCTGTCCGGCGCGGGTAATGCGCTCCAGCGCTGCCTCGAGGTGTGAATCGAGCCGGCTCATGCCTCGCCCGGTATGGCAAGCGGGTCCTTGGCACAATGGGCGGTTTGTCCGGGGGGAGGTATGAAGGGGTGTCCGGCGAGGTTTCGGCGATCGTTTCCTCTCTCCCACGGGGCCTTGCCGGATCCCTTTTTCGTCATTGCGAGCGCAGCGAAGCAATCCAGGGCGGTTTACGCCGCCCTGGATTGCTTCGCTGCGCTCGCAATGACGGGGTTTGGCGAGGGCGGAACCACTCGACCCCGGCCACCCCGCGCGATAAGGCGCATTCCATGGACCTCGAAATCGACATCGAAGAACCCTGGGACGCCGCGACCGACTGGGCCGATCTCGCGCAGGCGGCGCTGGAAGCCCTCGTCACCCTCGCGCCCGAGCTGGACAACGAGCGCCTCACCACCAGCCTGCTGTTCACCAGCGACGCCGAAGTCCACGTCCTCAACCGCGAATGGCGGGCCAAGGACAAGCCGACCAACGTGCTCTCGTTCCCCATGCTGGAGCGCGAGGCCCTGCTCGATCTGGACGAGGACGGGCCGCCCGAAATGCTCGGCGACCTCGCGCTGGCGTGCGAAACCTGCACGCGAGAAGCCGCCGAGAAGGGCATTCCGGTCGCGCACCACGCCACGCATCTCATCATCCATGGCCTGCTCCATCTGGCGGGCCACGATCACGAGACGTCTGACGAGGATGCCGAGGCGATGGAAGCGCTCGAAACAAAGACACTTGCAGTTTTAGGCATTCCCGACCCATATGGGGACCGCACTGCAGCAACAGGGATTTAACCGTACGATGGCCGACAATGGCCGCCACGCCGACTCCGGTTTCGGAGAAGGGGACAGTACCAACACGCTTTGGCGTGCATTCAAGCGGCTTTTCCACGCAGAGGGCGACCAGTCCCTGCGCGCCCAGCTTGAGGAAGTCATCAACGAGCACGAAGGTGAGGCCAGCGGTGCGCTGACCGGCGATCTCTCGCCGATTGAGCGGCAGATGCTGCGCAACCTCCTGCATTTCAGCGAGCACGATGCCGACGACGTCGCCATCCCGCGCAGCGAGATCGTGGCGATCCCCGCCTCGGCCAGCTGGGCCGAAGTGGTGGAAGCCTTCGCCGAGCACGGCCACAGCCGCATGCCGGTCTACGGAGAGACGCTCGACGCCATCAAGGGCATGATCCACATCAAGGACGTGTTCCCGCTGCTGGCCCGCAGCGCGCCTCCGCCCGAGGACTGGACGACGCTGATGCGCCAGCCGCTCTACGTCCCGCAATCGCGCGGCGCGCTGGACGTGCTGGCCGACATGCGCGCCCAGCGCATCCACCTCGCGGTCGTGATCGACGAGTACACCGGCACCGACGGCATCATCACCATCGAGGACCTCGTGGAAGAGATCGTCGGCTCGATCGAGGACGAGCACGATGATGCGCCCGAGGAATTGCTGGTTGCAATCGACGCAGGTATGTGGGACGCGGACGCCCGAGCCGAACTGGACGATGTGGCCGAGCGGATCGACCCGCGGCTGGCCGAAGTCGAGGAAGCGGTTGATACTCTCGGCGGCCTGGCTTTCGTGCTGGCCGGACAAGTGCCCGAAGTGGGCGCGGTCCTGGACCACGAAAGCGGCTGGAAGATCGAGGTGACGGACGGCGACGAGCGGCGCGTGACGCGCCTGCGCCTGCATCCGCCCGTGGAAGAGTTGGAGAGCGAGGCCGAATAACCGCTGCCGCCGGACCCTCCGGCGGCGGCCATAACCGAGTGAAAAGACCGCAATAGTGCCAGTACGTCGTCTACCTCCCCTGCGTGCGCTCGAAGCTTTCGTGCGCGTGGTGCGTCTCGGTTCCGCCAAGGCGGCAGCCAACGAGCTGGCGCTCAGTCCCTCGGCCCTGTCGCGCCGCGTCGCCGCGCTGGAGGACTTCACCGGCAAGCGCCTGTTCACCCGCCAGCACCAGGCGATGAAACTGACCGACGAGGGGCAGGCGTTCTACACCGCCATCGCGCCCAAGCTGGAAGAACTGGCCGAAGCGGTCGAGGCGCAGATCGATCGCGGCCAGGTGCTGCGCCTGCATCTGGGCGTGCCTTCGCTGTTCGGCGGCCAGCGGCTGTTCCCGCGGCTGCCCGAACTGCGCAAGCTGCATCCGCGCCTGCACATCGACATCGATACCGGCGCGCATCTGGAAGACCGCGTCGGCGATACGCTGGACGCCGCGATCATCCTCGCGAAGGAGCCGGACCCGCAGTATTACCGGGTGCAGCTCGATCACAACAAGGTCTATGCGATCACCTCGCAGGCGCTGGCCGAGGAACTGGGCCCGGTGCCGGACGAGGCGAAGCTGTCGCGCCAGACGTTCCTGATCCATCAGGACCTGCCCGACAGCCTCGATGCGTGGAAGCGCGCGATCGACCTGCCCGATCTCGACCCGGCCTCGGTGGACCGCTTCGATTCCGGCCAGCTGGTGCTGGAGGCGGCGGCGCAGGGTCTGGGCATCGCGATCATGCACGACGACCATTTCCGCCGCTCGCACGATACGCGGCTGGCGCGGGTCTACGACATCGAGGTGGAGAGCCCGTACCGCTACTGGTTCGTGTGTCGCCCCAAGTCGCTGGAAGCGCGGCCGGTGCGCATCTTCCACGAGTGGTTGCTGCAAGCGGGGCTTTGACCTTTCGGGTCGTCGCGGAGCTGATCCGAGGCCCTTCGACAAGCTCAGGGCGAGCGGAGTTGGTGCGAACCTCCCGGTCCCGCTCAGGCTGAGCTTGTCGAAGCCCGCGCGGCGAGGCGCACGATCTGGCATCTGCGACCAACCATCATTTTCATTTTTCCCATAGTGGCGAACGGGATATGCCCTGCGGCGTCCCGTTCGAGCGGACCTGTGGGAGTATCTCAGATGCGTTTCGTCCTTACCGCTTGCGCCGCCCTGCTGGCGTCGGCTTCGCCTGTTCTTGCGGCCGAGCGCGTAGCTGCCGCCGACCCGGCGCGTCTTGCCGCTGCGAAGCAGACGGTCGACTACGTGTTCCCGCTCGGGACCTATGGCCGGATCATGAACGGCACGATGGACAAGATGATGGATTCCATCATGGATTCCATGATGCAGATGCCGCTCAAGGACCTTGCCGGGATCAGCGGCGTCGATACCGAGAAGCTGGGCAGCGGCACCATGGCGCAGATCATGGAGATCTACGACCCGGCCTTCAAGCAGCGCATGTCGGCCACCACCCGTACGATGATGACCGACATGATGGGCCTGATGACCCAGTTCGAGCCCGACATCCGCGACGGTCTGGCGAGCGCCTACGCCGGACGGTTCGACGCGAAGCAGCTGCAGGAGATGAACGCCTTCTTCGCCACGCCGACGGGCAAGGCCTACGCGGCGGATTCCTACATCATCATGATGTCGCCCGAGGTCATGAACAGGATGCAGGCGCTGATGCCCCGGCTGATGAAGGAAATGCCGGCGATCATCGACAAGGTGAAGGCTTCCACCGCCGATCTGCCTGCCCCGCGCAAGTACGCGGACCTCAAGAGCGCCGAGAAGGACAAGCTGGCCGGGCTGCTCGGCATTTCGCGCAAGGAGCTGGACGAGGGCGAGGCGAAGAAGGAGGTGGAGTAACAAAGCCCACCCGTCCGGCTAGGCCCTG
>NZ_ALVC01000222.1:0-10102 GCF_000293195.2 Sphingomonas sp. LH128 | reverse complement strand
CCCCCGCGCTGGCCGCCGACGAGCGCTTCGCCGACCTCGCCGACCGGCTTTTGAACCGCTTGGCGCTGGACGCTGCGATCGGCGCGCTGACCGTCTCGCACGATGCTGCGCGACTTGCCGAAAAGCTCAGGAATGCAGGCGTTCCGGCGTTCAAGTCGATGAGTTCGCTGGACCTCGTCACCGATGCATTCCTATGGCAGCGGCAGGCATATCGCCTGGTCTCCGATCACCGCTCCGGCACTCACCCGATCATCGGCCCGTCCTGGCGGATCAGCCCCGATCCGCCCCTCATCGAACGCGGCGCGCCGTTGCTCGGGGAGCATAACGGCTACGGCTAACGCGATCTGCTGGGCTTGCGGAGGGGCGCAATGGACGATCTGATCGCGCGCAAGGTGATCGACTAGGGGCATTCCCCGGTCGGCCAAGTTCGGGGAGGACATCATGAAACTAGGCTTTGCGATGCCGCACATGCTGCGGCTCAAGGCGACGATGCAGCCGTGGGAAACCGAGGTTACCGGCGCCGATCAGACCCGCCTTGCGAAATGGGCGGAAAAGCTGGGTTTCGAGATGATCGCCGTGCCCGAGCATCACGTCATTCCGAAAAGCCACGTCGATCTTTCCGGGCCTTTCTACTTCAATGCCTATGCCGCCATGGCCTATATCGCCGGGGTGACCGAGCGGGTGCGCGTCAATTCGTGCATCGCGATCCTGCCGGCGCAGCATCCGATCGTCACGGCCAAGGCGCTCTCGACGATGGACTGGCTGTCGAGCGGCCGGGTCACGATCACTTTCGCCGTCGGCTGGCTCGAGGAGGAATTCGCGCTGCTCGGTGTCCCCTTTCACGAACGCGGGGCAATGGCGGAGGAGTATATTCAGGCGATCATCGCACTGTGGACTCAGGAAAATCCCGCATTCGAGGGGAAATACGTCTCATTCCGAGATGTCGCCTTCGAGCCGAAGCCGGTACAGAAGCCGCATCTGCCCGTCTGGTTCGGTGGTGATGCCGACGCCGTCCTCAAGCGCGTTTCCCGCTATGCGCAAGGCTGGTGGCCATTCCTGACCAAGCCCGAGGACATTCCCGCGCGCATCGACTTCATCCGCTCCCAACCCGACCATAACGGCCAGTTTGCGGACATCTATTACGGCATGTCCACCAGCCGCGTCGGCGAGGGTCATGCGGTGCTCGACGACCCCACCGCCCGTCCCGGCCAGACGAAACAGGAGATCATCGACCGCCTCGGCTGGCTGAAATCTCTTGGAGTAACATGGAGTTCCGTTCCCATCCCGCCCCTTTCCGGGATCGATGCCTATTACGATTATACCCAATGGATCGCCGAGGAGATCATGCCCGCGATCCGGTGAGCGAACGTCGCCGCGATGCCTGCGACGAACGCCTTGACCTGATGGCACTCAACGGCCCTTAACGACACGCAGAACGGGGAGAGCGACACATGAGCCCACCAAGACCGAGGCCGAAACTGGACCAGGAAAACACGGCGTTCTGGACCAGCGGCGCCGAGGGCGAACTGCGCATCGTTCGCTGCAGCGACTGCGGCGAATACACCCATCCGCCCCGCATCCTGTGCCGCCATTGCCAGTCCGAAAACGTAGCCGCGCAGGCTGTCGCCGGGACCGGGGTGATCGACACCTTCACGGTCAATCACCAGCCCTGGGCCAAGGACCTCCCCGTCCCCTACGTCATCGCCCGCGTCGCGCTCGACGGCGTGCCCGGCGTCTACCTCACCACCAACATCGTAAACTGCCCGGTCGAGGCCGTCGCGTTCGGCGATCCGGTCCGCGTGGTGTTCGAGGAGCAGGCCGGCATCTTCTATCCCTTGTTCGAGAAGGTCGGCTGATGGCCCGCGAAGCCTACATCACCGGCGTCGGCCAGTCCGAGGTGGGCGTGCGCCTGCCGCGCCATCCGCTGCTGCTGACGCTCGACGCCGCGAAGGAGGCGATCGCCGAGGCGGGCCTTACCTTCGAGCAGATCGACGGCGTGTTCTCGTTCCCCGGCAAGAGCCACGGCTACCTCGCCTTCTCGCCCGTCGGCACCGACGAGGTGATCGAGGCGCTCGGCATCAAGTCGAAGTGGCAGATGGGCGGACTGGAGCAACCGGCGCAGCTCTCCGCCATCGGTATGGCGGCGTGGGCGGTGAAGCAGGGCATCTGCCGCCACGTGCTGTGCTACCGTACCGTCTACGAGGCGGGCGGCATGGCCGATCCGGCGACCTACATGGGTGCGCGGTCGGACACCGTCTCCGGCGCCTCGCAGTGGACCAGCCCGTTCTGGGCGACTTCGGCCGCCTGCTGGACCGCGCAATATGCCGCGCGCCACGTCCACAAATACGGGTTGACGCGCGAACAGTTGGGCCAGATCGCCATCAACGGTTCCAAGAACGCCATGCTCAACCCAAGGGCGCGCGCGATCACCAAGGAGGAACTGACGCTCGACAAGTACATGTCGGCACGGATGATCTCGACGCCGCTGTGCCTCTACGACTGCGACCGTTTCTCCGACGCCTCCACGGTGGTGATCGTCTCGGCCGGCGATGCGCTCGACGAGATCACATGCGAGCCGATCCGCATCGCCGCGATGTCGGGCTCTGTCGACCGGTATTCGTGGGATCAGGTCGAGTGGCCCGCCGCCTACGATGCCGGGCGCGACTTGTGGCAGCACACCGATTACACCGTAGGCCATGTCGATACCGTGCAGTTCTACGACGGCTTCGCCTATCTGCCGATCACCTGGCTGGAGGGTCTGGGCTTCTGCGAGAAGGGCGAAGGCGGCCGCTTCATCGAAGGCGGCACCCGCATCGCGCGCGATGGCCAACTACCGCTCAACACCGCAGGCGGTCAGCTTGGCGCGGGCCGCCTGCACGGCTTCGGCTTCGCGCACGAGGCGGTGACGCAGCTGCGCGGCAAGGCAGGCGAGCGGCAGATCCCCGGCGATCCCAGAGTGGCGGTGGCGACATCCGGCGGCGGCCCGCTCGCGGCGGCGCTGCTGCTGGCAAAGGACTAGACGGCTCCGGCCTCGCGGGCTCTCCTCTCGCGAGGTCGGGGATACGGAAGAAGGCTTCGAAAAGCTCAGCCTGCCCCTTCGACAAGCTCAGGGTGAGCGGAGGTTGTGCAAGAACCTCCAATCCCGCTCAGGCTGAGCTTATCGAAGCCCCAGCGCAATCACGCAACCGTCGGCGGCACCACGCTCGCCTTCGCCCGCTTGACCGGCTTGGCGCGCTTCAGCCCGATCAGCGGGCGCAGCGGGCCGACCTCGCGGCCAACGAGATAGAACAGCCAGGAACCGCCCGCCACTACCGCGCAGAGCACCAGAAACTCCGGCAGAGCCGTCAGTCCCTTGTCGCGCAGCCAGTAGCTGACCAGCACCATCACCGTCTGGTGCGCGATGAACACCGGGAACACCGCCTCGGCCAGCATGCCGCGCCAACGGGCGTCACGGTTCCAGAAGCGATCGGCGATGCCGAACAGAGCGATCACGGTGCCCCAGCACTGCACCGCCTTGGCGAAGTCCAGCGGCTCCATCCACGCACGCGGAGTGCGCACGTTGCCGGGGAAGTACCACGCCTCGAGAGCGACGAAGGCGTAACCCGCCAGCCCCACGACCAGCGCCCATTTCCACTGCCGTGCGATCGCCGCCCGCAGCGGTTCCGAGTTGCGCAGCAGGTAGCCGAACAGGAACATGCCGCCATAATGGAGGTGCGCGCAGAGGTCGGTGAGCAGGCTGTGGGTGTCGGTCCAGCCGTCGCCCGGCGCGCGCACGGCATAGATCGCGACGCATCCGAACGGCAGCAGCCACGGCCCCGATAGCAGCTTCTCCGATCCCCGCGCCAGCGCGGCACGCCAGCTTGCAGGCAGCACCATTACCGCCACGCAAAGCGCGACCGTATAGGCGAGCAGGTAGATCACGAACCACAAGTGCATGATCGCGGGCAAATCCTCGTGGATCACCCGGCGGAAACTGAAGGCATCGTGGAACAGGAAGTAGGCGTAGCCATGGGCATAGCCGCTGTTGAGCAGACCCATGTAAGGCTGTGGCGGCACGATCACCGTCAGGCCGAACAGCAGCGGAATGCCCAGCCGCAGCAGGCGGCTCCTGAGAAAGCTCCCGGCATCGCGCTCCCGGGAAAACAGCGCCGCGCTGGCGTAGCCCGAAATCGCGAAAAGCAGCGCCAGCCGCCAGGCGCTGAGGCCCAGCAACGGGATTTCCGCCCACCACACCACGCCGCGCGTGGGCGTCTGGTAGCCCCATGGCGTGAACGAGAAGCCGACATGATAGAAGATCAGCATCACGAAGGCACCCACGCGCAACCAGTCCATTCCGTAGTGGCGTTGGCTGGGGGCGGGGTTCATCGCTATCCGTCAAGTCTTCGGCCCGCCACGCGGGTCAGGGGTGCCCGCAAGAAGCGGCATGTATTTGCAGGGCTCATTAAGCGCGTTGTCACCACTCTGCAATCGCGCGGTTGTAATAGACGGTAACGCGGGGCCTGTCCGGTTTCATCGGTTCCGGAGCCAACTGCGGTTGGTCCGCCGCGCGCGAGCGCCCAGCATCGCGGTCATGACTTCACCCGAAGCGTCCGTCGCACCCCGGCCCGCTCGCAAGCGACCTGCCACCTCGATCGAACGGGCGGCCTATGCCCCCGACCTGCGCGCGCCACTGCGTCCGCCGGAGAGTGTCGGTGCGGCCGTGCCGGGCGGGGCGATTGTCCTGCTCGTCCACGACGGCCGGGAGAGCGCCGTTCGCGAAGCCGTGCAACGCGGCATGGAGCGCGCCGTGGCCACGGCGCCTCTGCTGCTTGCCATCCACGTCCAGCCCCCGGATGAAAGTGCCGCCATGTTCGCGCAGGTTCTCGAACATCATCGGCCTGAAGCCTTGGTGCTGACGCCGCCCCTCGGCGGGCGCAGCGATCTTGTGGACGTGTGCGACCGCGCGCGGACCCGCTGCCTGCGCATCGGTCTGGCGCCCGAGTTGTCCTGCGACGAACGGGCCGCCACCGCGCTGACCGTGCGCCGTCTGGTGACGCTGGGCCATGCGCGGATCGGACTCGTAGCCGGACCGGAAACCTCTCCCGGCGCCCGGCAACGCGAACTCGGCTATCTCGATGCCATGGCCGAACATGGGCTCGACCGGGGCCCGGCGCTGATCGTGCCGGGCGACGATACGTTCGAGTCCGGCATGGCCGCCGGACGGCTGCTGCTGGAGATCAGTCCGCGACCGACCGCGATTCTCGCCTGCAACGACGACATGGCCGCCGGCGTCCTTCATGCGGCCGCACAGGCGGGCGTGCCGGTTCCCGAAGCGCTATCGCTCGTCGGGTTCGACGACACCTCGATCGCCCGCCGCCTGCTTCCTCCGCTGGCCTCGGTGCGCATCCCCTGGGAGCGCATCGGCCACGAGGCGATCAACCGGATACTGGACCGGAGCGCGGCACCGCCCGGCCCTTTCGATGCGCAACTGGTAGAGCGCGCCTCGCTAGCCCTGCTCACGTGAAAGCCGGCAGTTCCTCGAAGGTGAAGCCGTTGCCCGGGGCACATCGCTGCACCTCGATGACGCTCCCCTCCGGGTCGCATGCCCGACAGCGACGAAATCGCGGTCGTTGAACGTCATCCCGCATGCCTTCAGGTGCGCGATATCCCGTTCGATGTCGGTCACGTCGATACGGAAATGCGTGTAGCCCCGATCGTTGGGCCGCAACGGCCGGTCGAGGTCGGAAGGCGGCGCGGTATATTCGAACATCTCGATGTAGCAACCGCCCACCCGCAACACATACCCTTTTGCGACAGAGCCCCGCAGATCGACGATGTGGTCCATGACCGGCTCCCGCGCCCAGGAAAGCCCGTCGGCGTCCACCGGCGCAAAGCCCGGCGCCTCGCAATAGAAGCGCTTCATCCGCTCGAGATCGCGGCAGTTCATGCCGATATGGTGGATGCCGCGGATCATGGCGCTTTTCTTCCTTTGTCCCGACCGAAGGCTATCCGCAGCCCGGGCAGAAATGACAACGCCGCAGGCTTGACCCCATCGGAGTAATGCACCCGCTCAAATGGCAGTTCCGTTAGCGAACGTTTTACCATAAGGAATTAAACCGTTGTGGATCCATTGGCGGATGGATGGCGCAAGGGGGCCAATCTTGTATCTGCAGACCGACCGGCATCGTACCGCCATCCGCCCGCTTACCGACGGTCGCCTCGTGTCACAGGCCGCGGCGCTGGTCGGGCTCAGCGCCTGGAGCTGCGACCTCGCTACCGAGCAACTCGAATGGACCGACGGCGTCTTCGAAATCTTCGGCCTCTCCCACGACACGCATTTCGAACGTCGCGATACCGTCGCCCTCTACCACGAGGAATCTCGCGAGATCATGCTGCGCCTGCGCGCGCAGGCGATCGAGACAGGCTCCGGCTTCTCGATGGAAGCGCAGATTCGCCAGCCGGGCGGCGAGGCGCGCTGGCTGAGGCTGGCCGCCAACACGCGAGTGGAAAATGGGCGCGCGGTCCAGATCTACGGCATGAAGCAGGACATCACGCAGGAGCGCCTGCAGTGGGAACAGCTGCGCCGCCTTGCCGAGAACGACCCGCTCACGGGCCTCGGCAACCGGGCGCGGTTCCAGTCCGAATTCCTCGACCTTCCCGCCGGGTCGGAACGGCTGTCGCGCATCGGTGCGCTGGCGATGTTCGACCTCAACGACTTCAAGGCGATCAACGACCGCTGGGGGCACGCCGCCGGGGATGCCTGCATCGCCCGCTTCGGGGAACGCCTGGCCACTGCCTTCCCCGGCGCCCGTCTGATCGCCCGCATCGGCGGTGACGAATTCGCGGCGCTGCTACCCGCCACGATGCCCGCCGCAACGCTGGAAAGCGCCGTGCGCCGCCGCATCAACCGCCTCGTCACCCGGGTCGAGTGGCAGGGTACGCTGATCCCCATCGGTGTCAGTGCCGGTCTCGCCTTCATCGACGGATCGCCGGAGGCCACCTTCGCCGCCGCCGATGCCGCGCTCTATGCCGCCAAGCGCAGCGGCCGCAACGTGCTGCGGGTGGCGGCCTGAAACTCCCGTCAGATCAAAGGCAACCCCCAAACCCCGCTCAGACTGAGCAGACTATTCCGGCTCCACCCAAGTCGTGCGGGTGACGCGCGGGGAGAGATATTTCGTCGCCGTCCAGCCGCCGTCCACCACGATCGACTGCCCGTTGATCATCTCGCTGCCCGGCAGGCACAGGAAGGCGATGACCGAGGCGATGTCCTCCGGCTGGGCGAGGCGCGGATAGGGCGTGGTCTCGACGTTGGCGCGCTTGAAGCCCTCGTCCTCGAAACGGTGGCGCACCATGTCGGTCATCGTCACGCCTGGTGCCACGCAGTTGGAGCGGATGCCGCGCGGGCCGTATTCGCAGGCCATGTGCTCGGTCATCGACTTGAGCCCGCCCTTGGCCGCCGAATAGGCGCCGCCGCGCCGTCCGCCGATATGCGCGAACGTGCTGGTCACGTTGACCACGCTGGCGCCCTCCCCCAGATGCGGGATCACGTCGCGGCAGAGCCGGAACGGGGCGACGAGCATGATGTCGAGGAAGTCGTCGAGCGTCTCGTCGTCCGTCTCGTCGAGCGGCTTGGGGCTGCCGACGCCCGCGTTGTTCACCAGCGCGTCGATGCGGCCGAAGCGGGCCAGCGCCTGCGCGACGACGGCTCCGGGCGCGGCCGGGTCGGTCAGGTCGGCGCTGATGGCAAGGACGTGGTCGGGATTGCCGATCGCGGCTTCCAGCGCCGCCAGCTTGTCCTTCGAGCGGCCGACACCGACGATCGCGAAGCCCTCGCCGTGCAGGATCTTCGCGGTTTCGAGGCCGATGCCGCTGCCCGCACCCGTGATGATCGCTACCTTCACTTCGACTTCCTCCACCGTTGCAAGGCCGTGTTAGCCGCCGCTCCGGCAGGCGTCGAACCGCCCCGGCGGTATTGCCCGAGGCTGCCTTGTCCCCGGACCGCACAGGGCTAGTCAGAAGGCTCAGACAACGAGCGAACAGGCACAATGAGCACACCCAAGGCCGCCCTCGAAGGCATCCGCGTCATCGACATGAGCCGCGTCTTCGCCGCCCCCGTCGGCGCGCAAATCCTCGGCGATCTCGGAGCCGACGTCATCAAGGTGGAGCGGCCGGGCGTGGGCGACGACGGGCGCGGCTACGGCTTCTCGTGGGTGCCCGGCAAGGACGGGATCGAGACGCGGCACTCCAGCTTCTTCACCGTGTCCAACCGCAACAAGCGCTCGATCACGCTGAACCATTCCCGGCCCGAGGGGCAGGCGATCCTGCGCGATCTGGTGAAGAACGCCGACGTGCTGATCGAGAACTACAAGGTCGGCGACCTCAAGCGCTTCGGCCTCGATTACGAGAGCCTGCGCGCAATCAACCCGGGCCTCATCTACTGCTCGGTCACCGGCTTCGGCCAGACCGGGCCGATGGCGGCGCTGCCGGGCTACGACGGGCTGTTCCAGGCGACCGGCGGCATGATGGCGGTGACCGGCATTCCCGAAGGCCAGCCGGGCTCAGGCCCGCTCAAGACCGGCCCCAGCCTCGTCGACTTCGTGACCGGCCACAACACCGCGCTGGCGATCCTCGGCGCGCTGATGCACCGCACCCGCTCCGGCGAGGGGCAGTACATCGACATCGCCCTGCTCGACAGTTCGGTGGCGATGGTCAGCCACATCATGCAGGACTACCTGATAAGCGGCAACGCCCCGCCGCGCCTCGGCAACGGCGGCAACGGCGGCGGCCCGGCGGACCTGATCCATTGCGCGGACGGCATCATCTACCTCACCGCCGGCACCGACGAGCACTGGCGCCGCCTGACGGTGCTGATGGATCAGCCCGAACTGAACAACGATCCGCGCTTCGATTCCAACCTGAAGCGCGGCAAGACCAATCGCGCCGAGTTGATGGCCATCATCAACGACTGGAGTGGCCGCTTCCCGACCCTGGAGGTTCAGGCCATGCTTGACGGTGTGGGCATTCCGGCGGCGCGCTACAATGAACTGGCCGACGTCTGGGAAGACCCGCAGGTGCAACATCGCGGCCTGAAGGCGACGACGCCGCATGCATGGGCGGAAAGCGGCTCGGTCGATCTCATCGCCAGCCCGCTCGCGAAGATGTCAGCGAGCCCGGCGACGATCCGCATGGCCCCGCCGATGCTGGGCGAGCATACCGACGCCATCCTTTCGGAGCTGGGCTACGACGAGGCGCAAGTCGCCGCGCTGCGGGACTCGAAGGTGGTGTGAACGCCCAATCCTCCCTGTTCCGAAGGAATGGGGAGGTGGCAGCCCGCAGGGCTGACGGAGGGGTCTTCTCCCCCTCCACCCCCGCCTGCGGCGGCGGGGCCCCCCCCCCCCGCCGCCCGCCAGCAGGAGCAGCGGATCGAGATTGCCCTGCACCGGCAGCCCTTGGGGAAGTTCGCGCGCGGCCCAGATCGGGTCGATGGTCTCGTCGATTCCGACCGCGTCGACTCCGGTTTCGCGGGCATAGGCGGGAAGTTTCTCGCCCGAGCCCTTCGGGAAGCCGATGATCGGAGTCTCGGGGTGACGCGCCTTCACGGCAGCGGTGATCGCGGCATTGGGGGCGATCACCCAGCGCTCGAACTGCGCGGGCGAGAGACTGCCTGCCCATGAATCGAACAGCTGCACCGCTTCGGCGCCGGCCTCGATCTGGCCGCACAGGTATTCCACGGTCACCTGAATCACCGCATCGATGATTGCTCCGAAGGCGCCCGGATCGCGATAGGCCATGGCGCGGGTGTCGTGCTGGTCGCGACTCCCCTCGCCTGCCACCATGTAGGTCGCGACGGTCCAGGGCGAACCGGCGAAACCGAGCATCGTCTTGTCGTCATCAAGCTGGGCGCGAACCTTCCGCACGGTCTCGTAGATCGGCGAAAGACGCTCAGGCACCTGAGTCAGCCCCTCCAGCGCATTGTCCACAAGCCGGGGAGTCAGTTTCGGCCCCTCTCCGGCGAGGAACTGGAGGTCCTGCCCCATCGCGTAAGGCACGATGAGAATGTCGGAGAACAGGATGGCGCCATCGAAGCCGAAACGGCGGATCGGTTGCAGGGTGATCTCGGCGG
>NZ_ALVC01000221.1:0-35884 GCF_000293195.2 Sphingomonas sp. LH128 | reverse complement strand
CCGCCGATCGCGGGCACCGCGTCGAGCAGCCGCACGTCCGCATCCGCCGCCTTGCCGAACGACACGACCTTGGCTCCCAGTGCCAGCGCCGCATCGCGCAGGCGCAGGAAGTGCGGGCTGTCGGCGGGGATGACGGCGGTTCCGCCCTCTTCCAGTCCCTCGAAGATTTCCGCCTTGGCGTCGGCGATGGCCTCTTCGGAACCGAGCATCTCGATGTGCGCGGGGGCGATCGTGGTGATGAGCGCGACGTTCGGGCGAACCTGCCGGGTCAGCGCGGCGATCTCGCCCGCGTGGTTCATGCCCATCTCGAAGATGCCGTAGCGCGCGCGGCTGGGCATGCGGGCAAGGCTGAGCGGGACGCCGACGTGGTTGTTGTAGCTCTTGACCGAACGGTGCGCGTCCCCCCGGCTGGAGCGGTCGAGCGCAGCGAAGATCATCTCCTTCACGCCCGTCTTGCCGACCGAGCCGGTGACGCCGATGATCGGGCCACGCGCGCGCAGGCGGGCCGCCGCGCCGAGGCGTTCGAGCGCCTCCATCGTGTCTTCGACAAGGATATGCGGGCCATCGACCGGGCGGTCCACCACCACGGCCGCCGCGCCCTTGGCGAAGGCGGCCTCGACGAAGCGGTGGCCGTCCATCGCTTCGCCCTTGAGCGCGAAGAACAAGTCGCCGGGCTGGACGTCGCGGCTGTCGATCTCGACGCCGGAGACGGTGAAGTCCGTGCTCGCCTCCCCTTTCACCGCGCGCGCGATGGCGTCTGCGTCCCACAGGACCAGCGGATTGTCCTCCAGCGGCGCGGCAGGCCAGTCGAGGATCCGGGTGATGGCGTTCATGTCCTACCTTCCCAGTGAACCGGCCATTTCCCTGGCCACGGTGACGTCGTCGAATGGCAGGACGCGCACACTGTCGCCGCTGCCGATGATCTGCCCCTGTTCGTGCCCCTTGCCGGCGATGAGGACGACGTCCCCCGCACCGGCCTCGGCGACAGCGAGACGAATCGCCTCGCGCCGGTCGCCCACTTCCCGCGCACCCGCTTCCATCCCGGCAAGGATCATCGCCCGGATGGTCGCCGGGTCTTCCCCGCGCGGATTGTCGTCGGTGACGATGGCGAGGTCCGCCCCCGCGCTCGCCACTTTGCCCATTTCCGGGCGCTTGCCCTGATCCCGATCGCCGCCCGCGCCGAACACGGCGATGAGCCTGCCCGTCACATGCGGACGTAGCGCCGCGATGGCGGCTTCCAAAGCATCGGGCGTATGCGCGTAATCGACGTAGATCGGCGCGCCGTTCGTGTTGAGACCCGCCCGCTCGATCCGGCCGCGTACCGTTACGAGGCGCTTCATCGCATCGAACGTCGCGTCGGCATCGCCGCCGCTGGCGATCACCAGACCTGCAGCGACAAGCGAGTTGGCGGCCTGATAGGCGCCGATCAGCGGCAGGTCGATCTTGCGGACCTTGCCCGCATATTCGATCTCCAGCGTCTGGCCGAGGCTCGTGGGCGTGCGCTTGACGAGGCGGATCGCCTCACCCTTCTCGCCTACGGTGAATAGCGTGAGGCCGCGCGCCTTCGCATGTTCGATCGCCTTGTCTGACCACACGTCGTCGGCCCAGACGACCGCCGTGCCGCCGTCAACCACGACTTCGTCGAACAGACGCATCTTCGCGGCGAAGTACTCGTCCATCGTCGCATGATAGTCGAGGTGATCGCGGCTGAGATTGGTGAAGGCGCCCGCCACGACGCGCGGCCCCTCGATGCGGAACTGCGACAGGCCGTGGCTCGACGCCTCGTAGGCGACATGCGTGACGCCCTCGCGCGCTAGACCAGAGAGGTTGGCGAGGAAAGTCGCGATATCGGGCGTGGTCAGGCCGGTGGAGACGGTTTCGTCCCCCGTCGTCACGCCCAGCGTGCCGATCGAGGCAGCGCGTTCGCCCGCCATGCGCCAGAGCTGGCGGGTCAGCTCGACGGTGGAGGTCTTGCCGTTGGTGCCGGTCACCGCCACCAGCGTTTCGGGCACCGGCGCGAAGAACGGCGCGGCCAGCTGCGCGAAGAGGCGGCGCGGTTCCTCCGCAGCGAAGTGGATCGCGCCTTCGACCACGGCGTCGGGATGCGCGACGATCGCCACCGCGCCCGCCTTGACGGCGGCGGTGATGAAGTCCTCGCCATTGAACTTGGTGCCGCGAAATGCGCCGAACACGGTGCCCGGCGCGACCTTGCGGCTGTCGATCGCGAAACCGGTGACGTTGGCGTCGCCGTCTATCGCAGGCAGTCCGGCAGCAGCACAAAGGCCTGAAAGCTTCATTCTCCGTCGCTCCCCTGCGGCACCAGAGGCCGCAGATCGGTAGTGTCGATGTCGCGGGTTTCGTCGGGCATGACACCCAGCAAAGGCCCGATGCGCGGCACCACGCGCTGGATCACCGGAGCGGCGTTCCAGGCGGCGGTGCGCTGGTACGAGGTGGCGGCAGTGCCCTGCGGCTCGTCCATCATGGCGATGACGACGTAGCGCGGCTTGTCCATCGGGAAGGCGGAGGCGAACGTCGCGATCAGCGAGTGGTGGCGATAGCCGCCCACGCCCGGCTTCTCGGCCGAACCCGTCTTGCCGCCGACGCGGAAGCCCGGGGCGTCCGCCTTGCGGCCGGTGCCGTACTGCACGATCATGCGCAGCAGCTGGCGCACCCGCGCGCTGGTGGCGGCAGTGAACACGCGGCGACCCGCAGGCACGTCGGCAGGGGCCAGCTTCTTGAGCGTGGCCGGACGCCAGATGCCGCCGTTGACCAGCGCCGCATAAGCCGAGGCCAGATGCAGCGGCGTCACCGCGATGCCGTGGCCATAAGCGACGGTCATCGTGCGCAGGCGCGGCCACTCGCCGCGCGGCCAGATCGGGAAGCCCTTCGCGGGCAGTTCCACGTAAGGCCGCTGGTTCATGCCCAGCGCTTCCATCGTCTTCTTGAGCCGCACGCCGCCCAGTTCGTCGGCGATGCGCGCGGTCACCGTGTTGGACGAATGGATCAGCGTCTCCGGCACGTTCAGCGAGGCGCCGTAGTTGTGCAGGTCGTGGATGGTGAAGCGGCCGACATGCAGCGGCGTCGCGGGCCACTGCTTGCCAAGATCGGTCACCACGCCCGCGTCGAGCGCGGCGGCGACGGTGATCGGCTTGAAGGTGGAGCCCAGCTCGTAGACCTGGTTGGTCACGCGGTTGAAGCCGTGCGGCACGTCGCCGTTGCGGGCTTCCTCAGCGGAAATCACCATGTCGGTCGGCTTGACGTGGTTCGGATCGAACGAGGGCAGCGAGGCCAGCGCGAGGATTTCGCCGCTGTCCACGTCGAGCACCACGCCCGCCGCGCCCTTGGCGGCGCTGAGTTGCATCGCGCGCGCCAGTTCGTCCTCAAGCGCGCTCTGCACGCGGAAGTCGATCGACAGCGTCGCGTGGCCGGTGCGGCCTTCAGGGCTGATGAGCTGGTCGTTGAAGGCCTCCTCCATGCCGACCTTGCCCTTGCCGTAGCTGTCGACATAGCCGAGCACGTGCGCCGCCATCGACCCCTGCGGGTAGAAGCGGGTCGCCTCCAGCGGGAATTCCAGCGCCGGTTCGCCCAGCGCGTGAACCTTGTTCGCGTCCTCGGGCAGCAGCGACTTGCGGAGGTACGCAGGTTTCCCTGCGCGCAGCTTGGCGAGGATTTCGTCGCGGTCGAGGTCGGGGAAGATGCGCAGCAAGCCTGCGGTCACCTCTTCCGGCGAGTGGATCAGCGCCGAGCCCTCGGTCATCGCCTTGGGGTTGTACCAGAGCGAATAGACGCGGAAGTCGCGCGCCAGCGGCACGCCGTTGCGGTCGACGATGTCGCCGCGCGCGGGGATCAGCATGTCGGCCAGATCGCCCTGACGCGGGCCGACGCCGGTGAAGCCGAGATAGACGATGCGGAAGATCGCCAGCACCGTCACCAGCATGAAGACGGCCAGGATCCACAGCATGCGCGCCTTCGCCGTGAGCAGCGAGCGCTGGCGCACGTTCACCAGGCGGCGGCGGCCGACCGAGACGGTAGTGGGGATCGTCCCGAGGGGAAACGCCGGGGCGTTCACTGCTGGGCAGCCTCCGCCACTTCGATGCGGGCCAGACGCTTGCCGAGCGCGGCGGCGTCACGCGCGATCGCCTCGCGCTCCGGATCGCGGGTTTCCGACTTCGGCTTGTCGGTAATGGCAGCCGCCGTCGCCCCCGCGACCGGCGAAACCATCGCGAGGAGCGAGCCGCCCTCACCCTTCGAGCCATCGCCCGAAGCGCCACCCGGCACTTCGGCATTGGCGTAGCGGATCGGCGCGGGCGCGCCCGGACCTGCCGGGACGCCAAGCGCGGCCAGCTGGCGCTCGCCCTCGATGTACTGGCCGGCGGTGGGTGCCTTGTAGCCGAATTCCAGATCGTTGAGGTCGCGCAGCGCCTGCTGGTTGGAGCGGGTCTGGAACTCGGTCTGGAGGAAGTCGATGTCGCGCTTGACCCAGACGATCTTCTTGTCGGTATCGTGGACCTGGCTCTTTACCGCGTTCACGCGCAGCGTCAGGCCCACGGTGCCCGCAAAGCAGACAACGAGGACCGAGACCCAGCCGATCGATCGGATCCGATCACTGGTAAGGTTCATGCGACTTTCCTTCGGCCGGGGGTGCCATAAGGCTCGGGTGAGCTTGGATTCCTGGGGGGGGTACTTGTACGGACCGCGCTGCGCAGCGTGGCGGAGCGCGAACGCGGGTTCACTTCCAGCTCCGCCTCACCGGGACGCACGCCCTTCGACACCTTCTCGAAAGGTGCGGGCGCGGTGGCCGTCTGCGGCAGATGGCGCGAGGTGGACTGACCGGCGCTGCTGGCATCGCGCAGGAAGCGCTTCACCTTGCGGTCCTCGAGGCTGTGGAACGTCACCACCGCCAGCCGCCCGCCGCCCTGCAGCAGCGTCTCGGAAGCCTCCAGCGCCGCGTCCAATTCGTCCAGTTCGCCGTTCACATGGATGCGGATCGCCTGGAAGGTGCGGATCGCCGGGTCCTTGGGCGCATTGCTGCCCTTGTAGGCGGGATTGTAGCCCAGTGCCTTGCGCACCACGCGGGCGAGGTCGCCGGTCGTCTCCAGCGGCCGCGCGGCCACGATCGCACGGGCCAGACGGCGCGACTGGCGTTCCTCGCCGTAGAGATAGAGCACGTCGGCGATCTGCGCCTCGTCCGCTTCGTTGACGAAGTCGGCGGCGGACATGCCGTCCTGGCTCATGCGCATGTCGAGCGGGCCGTCAGAACCGAACGCGAACCCGCGCCCCGCCTGATCGAGCTGCATCGAGGACACGCCGATGTCCATCACCACGCCGTCAACCTTGTCGACCCCCACATCTCCAAGGCCTTCGACCATTTCGGAGAAGCGGCGGGCGTGCAACACGAGGCGCGGCGGATTGCTGGCGAGTTCGGGCCATTTCCCCGGATTGTTTTGCACAGCGGCGATCGCATCGGGATCGCGGTCGAAGGCATGCACCGTCGCGCCCTCGTCGAGCAGGCGGCGGGTATAGCCACCGGCACCCAGCGTCGCATCGACGATGAGGTCGCCGCCCCGGGGGTTCAGGGCGGCGACCACCTCCTCAAGGAGCACGGGGATATGGGGAATTCCGGGGGCACTCACGACTTCTTGGCCTTTGCGATTTCGGCTTCCTGCAGCGAGCGGCAGGTGGCGATGGCGGCCTCGAACGCGGGGTCTTCGGCGTGCTTGTAGAGTTCGTCGGGGTTCCAGATCAGGATGCCGGTGCGGCCGATGCCCTGGAAGAACAGCTGCTCCCCCACGGCGGCGAGACCGGCGAGCGCCTCGGGCATGGTGAAGCGGCCGCTGCCGTCGAAGGGCACCTGCTGGAAGTTGTAGAGTTGCATCGCGCGGCTATCGCGATTGAAGGGCTTGCCGGCGGTATCTGCACGCACCTGCTCGGCATCGAGCTGGGTTTCGAAATCCTCGACGCGGGAGAGGCCGAAACCGACGAGGCACTTCCAGTCGGCGTGCTTGGCAAGGCACAGAACGTCCTTGCCGCTCGAATCCCGTACGGGAGAGCGAAGCTCCTTGGGCAGCACGAAGCGGTTCTTGTCGCGCAGAAGCGAGAAGCCCGGTCCGCTGTAGATGTATGGCTGCCCCGCCATGACTGTCCGAAATCGCCCCTAAGTTGCCGTCCCGGAACATGAAGACCCCCTCGCCCGGCGACGCATGCGCGCCGGTTTCCGTGACCCGAGACGGGCACGGCAGGAATCAGCCTTTCCGATTGACAGTGGTTCTATATCGGGAATGTCGGGGATTAAAGGGAAATATGGGGATGAACGGGCACTTTTGCGCCGAAATGTGGGACTTGCGGCGAACCGTGGCGGAACGTTTCATGAATCCGGGGCGCCGACTATCGCACAATATCGTTGAGAATCAGAAAGATTCCATCTTTCCCGCGCTGATCCCGCGCCATCCCCGGTTTCAGGGAGTTCGTCCCCAATATTCCCGGCGGGTTGCTACTTGGCGAGACGATGCAGAAAATCGGCCAGAAGCGCCTGCCTGGCGGCCAAATCTGCCGATTCATCAGGATTTTCGAGCACGGCCGCATCTGCCAGTGCAAGAATGCGCCCCTTCCCCGAGACGCAGTCGGCGAGCAATCCCCGCGCCTCGATTCGGCACTCGGCAACCGCATCCCCGGCTTTCCCCGAGCCACCCCCGGATTTCCCCAAAGGTTGGAACCGCCCCGCAAGATTGACGGGAATGCCGCCTTCCAGCCGCTCTCCGGCCTCCTGCGTGTCGTCGAACTGCAGCTCGAGTCCCCAGCGCGCAAGGATCGGGGAGAGCATTGCGATGTCCTGCGGCCGCCGGGGATCACCGGGGCCGAACCGGGAATGCACGGTGAGCATCGGGTCCACGACCAGCAGCACCCGCCCGCCCCCACGCACCCAGGCGTCGAGCGCGACGTTCTCGTGCGCCGTCAATGGACGCGGCTGGGCGAGCACCAGCACGCCATTCTCGGGCAGCGGCAGCACGCCTTGCGCATTGGCCAGCGTATCGAGCGGAATCACGCGGCCTTGCGCACGCAGGACCTCCAGCGCCCAGTGCGGCGCGCCGTCGTCGGCAAGAAGACCCTTGATGTCCTCGCTCTCGTTCCACGCGATGGGCAGGCTGGAGTAGAGGCCGATCACCTCCTCGCCCTGCGGCCGAGGCGCAGCGCCCTGCCCGCATGCGGTGAGCAGGGCCACGGCGAACAGGGATGCTGCACGCCGCCACATCAGCACGAAACCCCGAAAGGACGAGTCAGGGCGCCGTCTGCGCCGAGGGTGAGCCGGTCATGTCCATACCCGGCGTCGGGGACGTCGAGGCGCCCGGATTCTGGGCAGGCGTCGGCGTAGGGCTGGGATCGGCCGCCGGGACCACGCCGATGTCCGCGAGCGGATCACTGGCGGCCTTGGTCGGCTTGGCATCGACCGCGACCACCTGCTGGATCGGATCGACCGTATCGGTGAGCCGGATACGGTCGCGAATCACGTTGGCGAGACCGACGATCAGCAGCATCGCGCAGAGGCCGAAAAGCCCGATCTGCAGCCGATAGACGGCCTGCGATCTCAGTTCGCGGGCGGAGGGCGGCGCGAAGTGCTGCGCCGTCTGCAAGGGTTCCAGAATAGAATGCGACTCGATCATATGGGCGGACGATTTCCTGCCGTGTGTGACAGGTTTACATCACCTCGCGAGCCAAGGGAAGACGGGGAGATTCTTCGCCTCCAGCCACTCGGCGTTGTACAGTGAAGAGAGGTAGCGGAAACCCGTATCGCACAGGATCGTCGCGACGCGCGGGTCCTCGCGACCTTCCTCGACCAGCTTGCGGCCGAGCGCCACCGCGCCCGCCACGTTGATGCCGGACGACAGCCCCAAGCACAGCCCTTCCTCGCTCAGCAGGCGGCGGACCCATTCGAGGCCCTCCTCGTCCGAGATGCGGAACTGGGTGTCGATCGGCGCACCTTCGAGGTTGGCGGTGATGCGCCCCTGCCCGATACCCTCGGCGACGGAGTTGCCCTCGGCCTTGAGTTCGCCGTTGGCGTAGTAGTTGTAGAGCGCCGCGCCGTGCGGGTCGGTCAGGGCGACGACGATGTTCTCGTCGAAGGCCTTCAGGCCCATTCCGGTGCCCGCGATGGTACCGCCGGTGCCCGCCGCGCACGTGAAGCCGTCGATCCGGCCGCCCATCTGCTCCCAGATTTCGGGCGCGGTCGATTCGATGTGCGCCTTGCGGTTGGCGATGTTGTCGAATTGGTTGGCCCAGATCGCGCCTTCGGTCTCCTCGGCCAAACGACGCGAGGTGTGGACGAAGTGGCCGGGGTTGGAGAACGGCGCGGCGGGGACCAGCACAAGTTCGGCGCCGAGCGCGCGCAGCGTGTCCATCTTCTCGCGCGACTGCGTCTCGGGCATGACGATGACGGTCTTGTAGCCGAGCGCGTTGGCGACCAGCGCAAGGCCGATGCCGGTGTTGCCTGCCGTTCCCTCGACGATCGTGCCGCCCGGCTCGAGCAGGCCCTTCTCCTCGGCGTCGCGCACGATCCAGAGGGCCGCGCGGTCCTTCACCGAGGCGCCGGGGTTGGCGAATTCGCACTTGCCCCAGATCTCGCACCCGGCGGCCTCGCTGGGGCCTTCGAGGAGCACCAGCGGGGTATTGCCGATCAGGTCGAGCGTGGAAGCACGGGGTTGCGGGGCAGTGGCCAAAGTCGCGGTCATGGCGCGACAGTTAGGAAGCCAAGGCGCGAGGTGCAATCTGTTTCGGTGCGCTTTCGACATCCGTCGAAAGCTGCGGCACCGGCCCTCACCCCCACCCGGCCTCCCACTAGTGTATTCTGATGGGAGGCCGGGTGGGGGTGAGGGCCGGTGCCGCGTCCGTGCGCCAGCGCGGAAAAACGTCAGTCTTC
The DNA here is from genome assembly GCF_000293195.2 of Sphingomonas sp. LH128. Taxonomy (NCBI): domain Bacteria; kingdom Pseudomonadati; phylum Pseudomonadota; class Alphaproteobacteria; order Sphingomonadales; family Sphingomonadaceae; genus Sphingomonas; species Sphingomonas sp. LH128. The sequence goes on along the minus strand of NZ_ALVC01000221.1, from coordinate 26,973 downwards.
GGGAGCGATCGTGACGCGCAGACCTTCAAGGTCGGCGGTAACCGGCACCTGGCACGACAGGCGCGAGGTCTCGTTGCGGTGGTCAGAGCTGTCGAGCAGGTCGTTCTCGTCTTCGCTCATCGCGGGCAGCTTGTCGGCGAAGGCGGGGTCGATGAAGACATGGCAGGTCGCGCACGAGCAGCAGCCGCCGCACAGCGCCAGCAGTTCGTCGAAGCCGTCGTCGCGGATCACTTCCATCAGGGTGCGACCCTCGGCAGCGTCTACGGACTTCTCTTCACCAGCATGATTGACGACGATGATCTGCGGCATGGCTCTCGATTCCCCTTGTGATACACCCTGTATCGTAATTGTCTTTGTATGCGGACTTGCCGCAGGCTGCTAAAGGCTGCAACCCCGTTTTGCAAGGTGGCGAAAATCATGGGTTTGACGGCAGACGAACTACGCTTTGGCCTCGACGCCATCGCCGGGAAGGAACCCGCGATCGCGCGCGCGATCGCAATTGCGGGCTACCCCGAACCGCGCATCCGTGCGACCGGCTATGCGACGCTGCTGCGCACGATCGTCGGCCAGCAGGTGAGCGTCGCCGCGGCCGCCTCGGTATGGAACCGGCTGGAGGCGCTGCTGGGCGAGACGATGGCCCCCGAAGCGCTGCTGGCGGCCGAGTTCGACGCGCTGCGCGGCTGCGGCCTGTCGCGCCAGAAACAGGGCTATGCGCGCTCGCTGTGCGAACTGGTGGTGGCGGGTAGCCTCGACTTCGACAGTCTTCCCGCCGACGATGAGGAAGCGATCGCGCATCTCGTGCAGATCAAGGGGATCGGCCGCTGGTCGGCGGAAATCTACCTGCTCTTCGCGGAAGGCCGCCCCGACATCTGGCCGGCGGGCGATCTGGCGGTGCAGGTGGGCTTGGGGAAACTGCTGGGCCTGCCGGAGCGGCCGAGCGAAAAACAGACGCGGGAACTCGCCGAAGCCTGGCGCCCGCATCGCGGGGCGGCGGCGATCTTCACCTGGCACTGCTACAACAATCCGGCGCTTTGACGCCGTAAAGAAAGGGGTGGGCGCGACGCCCACCCCAACTTTATCAGATGCCGTCGACGGCCTTGCTGACCATGATGTTCACGGCCACGCGGCGGTTCTGCGCCTTGCCTTCCTCGGTCGAATTGTCAGCGACCGGATCGGCCATCGACATGCCGGTCGGCGTCAGCATGCGATAGGGCTTCCAGTGGCAGGCCTGCTGCAGATAATTGACCACTGCGCTGGCGCGCTTCTCGCTGAGCACCTGGTTCACTTCCTCCGGACCGGTCGAATCGGTGTAGCCGACGACGAGCAGGAGGGCATTGTCCATGCCTTCCGCCTGGGTCGCAGCCTGACACAGGTTCGCCTTCGCTTCCGGCGACAGCTTGGACACGCCGGTGTCGAAGTTCACGTTGGTCGTGCCCTTGATGTTGTACTTGTCGATGTCACCCATGCGGGCCTTCAGACCTTCGGTGGCCGCCTCGTTCGAGGCGAAGCGCTGGTCGGTGCCGTTGTGGATCATCTTGGCGGTCTTGAAGTCCTTGCCCTTCAGATCGATCTTGCTGGCAAGCAGACCGCCGCCGCCCTGCAGCGTCTCGACCTCGACCGGAATGCCGTTGAGCAGCGAAGTCGCGGCGATGCGGCTGCCACCCAGACCCAGGAAGCCGCTGCTGGCCTTGATCTTGGTGGCATCGTTGATGGTCACGACCGTCTTGGTGCCGTCGTCCGAGGTGACCTGCATGCGGTCACCGCTACGTGCGGAGATGATACCCTTTACTTCCGGCCCCTTGACCATTTCGGGGCTGGTATCGGTAACCTGTACCGCGAGATCGGAATCCTGCGCCGAAACGCTGACCGACGCGGCGCCGCCCAGCAGGGCAGCCATCAGGAGGAACCGGGGGCTCTTTGAAATGACACTCATTGCGTTACTCCTTCAAACACGACCAATCGGGCCTGCGGGGTCGCAGCTTTTCTCGTCCGGCCACCTAGCGCTTGAAAGCGCCCCGGGTTGCCGGAACCCGTCCATTCAGCTTCGTAAGATGTGCGGCGGAGCGACACCTGATCACCATGGATGTTCTGCGTGTTCAGGTTCACCTTGCGGGCAGATGAACGCGCGCCGCAACAGCAGCGCGAGGCCGGTAATGGGAGAGCAACGTGCGACGAACCGTTGCAGACTGTGTCCCGGCAAGCATCCGATCATGCTCCGGGACTATCGATCACTATATCTGGCCAGCATTGCTTCGCCGGTTAGCAGGTCGATTCAACGAGTAGCGATCCCCACGAGCATTATATTTTTTTCTTCATGATGCAACCTTTTGGATTTTCACGAATAGTGCAGCATCGCGAGACATGCCCCGTAAAATCGACAGCACTGCTGACCACCCGCCCGATACGAGAGGCGGATGGCACCCGCGACTTCAGGCAATACTGTCGATGAAACGCGCCATCGCCACGTCCCTTTCGCTGAGGCCATCGGCATCATGCGTGGTCAGCGTGACACGCACGGTGGAATAGACGTTGAACCACTCCGGATGGTGGTCGGCCTTGTCGGCATAGATCGCCACGCGGGTCATGAAGCCGAACGCCTCGTTGAAATCGCCGAATTTAAGCTCGGCTTCGATGGCGAGGCCGTCGGCCCGCAAGTTCCAGCGCGGCAATTCGGCGAGCGCGGCATCGCGCTGGGCGTCGGTGAGGCGAACAATAGCCATTTCGGTCTCCTTGGCAGCCCGCAGCGTTTCCCCTAAGGCTCCCGCCCATGCAAGGGGCAGTGGTCAGCGCAACCGATCTCGCGTGCCGTCGGGGCGACAGGTTGCTGTTTGCCGGGCTTTCGCTCGCGCTTGGCAAAGGCGGGGCCATGCAGGTCGCCGGCCACAACGGTATCGGCAAGTCGAGCCTGCTGCGCATTCTCGCCGGACTGGCGCCCGCGTTCGAAGGCACCGTCGCGGTAGACGGCGCCGTCGGCCTGCTCGACGAGCGCCCCGCCCTCGATCCGGCACTGCCGCTGGGCCGCGCGCTCGGCTTTTGGCGACAGCTTGATAGCGCTGGCGAAGAGGCTCACCTCAAGCGCCTCGGCCTCACCACGCTGCTCGACGTGCCGGTGCGCTACCTCTCCACCGGGCAGAAGAAACGCGCCGCTTTCGCCCGTCTGCTGGGCCAGGGCGCGAAAGTCTGGCTGCTGGACGAACCACTCAACGGCCTCGACGGGCACGCCGTCGAACTCGCCGAGGCCATCACCGCCGAGCACTGCGCGAGCGGCGGCGTCACGGTGATCGCCTCGCACCAGCCGTTCCGCCTGCCGGGCCTGCGCACGCTCCACCTCTCGGAGTTCGCCGCGTGAGCCGGGTCATGGCGCTGCTGCGCCGCGACCTTGCGCGGCTGCTCCTCGGCGGGCGCGGTGGCGGGGCGCTGCTGCCGGTGCTGTTCTTCCTCTCGGTGTCGATGCTCTACCCCTTCGCGGTCGGGCCGGATGCACCGCTGCTGGCGAAGACAGGCGGCGGGGTGATCTGGGTCGCCGCGCTGCTCGCCGCGATCCTGCCGCTCGACCGCCTGGTCGAGCCCGATATCGAACAGGGCCTGTTCGACCAGTGGGCTTTGCGCGGCATCTCCGAGGAGCTGGTGATCGCGGTGCGCGTGCTCGCCCACTGGCTGAGCTTCGGGCCGCCGCTGATGCTCGCCGCCCTTCCCGCCGCTGCCCTGCTGGGGCTGGACGGCCATAGCCTGCGCATCGTCGAGATCGGCCTGCTGGCGGGAACTCCCGGCCTTGCGGCGCTCGGCGTGACGGTAGCGGCACTGACGTCCGGCCTGCGCGGAGGCGCGGCGCTTTCGGGCCTTCTGGTCATCCCGATGGCCATCCCGGTGCTGATCTTCGGCGCGGGAAGCCTCGGCACCGGCGGCGAGAGCGGCCTTGCCCTCACTGCCGCAGCCAGCCTCGTACTGATCGCCATCGCGCCGTTCGCAGGCGGAGCTGCGGTCAGAGCCTCGCGCGGCTGACGTCGTCCCGGACTTGATCCGGGACGACGAGGCGAAATCGCCGCAGCGTTTGGCGCTCTCTCCGACCCCGCGCATAGTGCCTCCCCGAGCCGAGTACATCGGCCCACCGAGGGGAGAGCGCCATGGAAACCGCCACAGAGTTGATGGCCGCCGCGCAAGGCCAGACCGGGCTCGCCGATTTCGGTGATGACGGTTTTCGCGAGGGCCTCGAACGGCTGGTCCTGGCGCTGAACACCGAGGCGCGGCTTACCTCGACCGGGGAACATGCGCTGCGCGACCGCATCCTGCTGCACTTGCGCCAGCGACTGATGATCGAGGATTGGTACGCCCGCCACCCCGAGATCGAGTACGAGGACATTCGCAGCCCCCTGTTCGGGGTCAGCCTGCCGCGCACGGGTTCCTCGGCGCTGTCCTACCTGCTCTCCAGCGATCCGGGGGTGCGTTACCTGCGCGTCTGGGAGAGTTCGCGGCCCTGCCCGCCGCCTTCGACGGTCGAGGGACCGGACCCGCGCCGGGGCGCCACGGCCAGCGCCGCAGACGAGACGCTCAAGGGCGGCAGCCGTACGCCTTCCGGGATCGACGGGGCCATGGAGTGCCAGGATCTCATGGCGCTCGATTTCCGCAGCCAGATCTTCCAGGCCTTCGCCCAGGTGCCCAGTTACTCGCAGTGGCTGCTGGAGACGGCACACAGCGGCACCTACGCGTACCATAAGCGTACCCTGAGGCTCCTGCAGTGGGGTGAGCCCGCGCGGCCATGGCGCCTCAAGGCGCCGACGCACATGCTCTATCTGGATGCGCTCGACGCTGCCTATCCCGACGCGCGTTTCGTGATGACGCACCGTGATCCGACCGACGTGATGCTCTCGGTCGCGACCGTCTATGCCGAGATCATCGGCAAGTTCACCGACCATGTCGACCATGCCTACATCGGCGAACTCAACGTCCAGTGCTGGTCGGAGGCGATGACCCGCGCCATCGCCTTTCGCGAGGCCGGCAACGACCATCGCTTCTTCGACATCCACTTCCGCGCCATGCAGGCCGACCCGCTCGGCGAAGTGCGCCGCCTTTACGACTGGCTGGGCGAGACGGTCTCGCCCGCCTTCGCGCAGGCCATGGCCACATGGTGGGAGAGCAACACCGCCGCCGAGCGCATGGCCAAGCCCGATCCCGCCCGCTTCGGCCTCGACCCTCAGGCCGTGCGCGCACGCTTCGCCGATTACCTGAACCACATGGACCAGTGGGCCGCTTGATAAGAGGAACCCGAATGCCCGAACCGATCACCGGCAAGTACGACTTCGACGCCGACGCGCGCATGGCGCAGACCGTCGCCAATGGCCCGCGCTACGCGCCGCTGCGGCTGGAGGACGTCACCCCCGAGGGCATGGAGCAAGTGCAGGTCATCCGCGCCGCGTTCTCCATCCCCGACAGCCGCCCCTTCCCCGACGTCAGCCTCATCACCTTGCGCCATCCGGGAATGTTCAAGGGCCAGATGGTGCTCGGCATCGAACTGGCGAAGGGCGCGATTCCCGGGCGCGATCGTGAACTGGCAGTCCTGCGCCTTGCCTGGCTCGCCCGCGCGCCCTTCGAATGGAGCGAGCACGTCGATATCGGCAAGGCCTTCGGGGTCACGGCCGAGGAAATCGAGCGCGTGCTGGAAGGCTCCGCCGCGCCCGGCTGGACCGAGCACGAATCGGCGGTCCTGCGCGGCGTGGAGGAACTGGTCGCCGACCACTGCCTGAGCGATTCGACATGGGCGACGCTGGCGAAAAGCTGGGACGAGAAGCAGATGCTGGAGTTCCCGCTGCTCGTCGGCTCGTACCTGATGACGGCGCTGCAGCAGAATTCGCTCAAGATCCAGCCGAAGGGTGGTTTCGACTACCGCTGATTCGGCGGTGGGCGACGCTGTGGCCGATTCTGTTGAAACCCCTGTGGATAAGCAGCGGACAATCGGAGCATAATCGAACCGTCATCCCAGCGAAGGCTGGGACCGCTGGCGGTGAACAGCCCACTTGGCGTGGGAATCCTTCTCACGACAGTTCGCGCCTAAAGACTGATATCGGTCCCAGCCTTCGCTGGGATGACGGCATTTGGGCGATAATCCGACCGACATTTGGCCGATGTTGGCGAAATTGGCGGCCTTTCGCCGTCTCCGTGACCCTGAAGAAAAGACGGCCGGGGCGGGCAAGGCAAGGAGCCGCCCCGGCCAAGGTCACAGGATGGGAGAAACGCCCCATGACAAGCGTTTCTCCGGGCTTGGTGCAGGCTTGACGAGAGGAGCAAGCCGCGCAACACTAGCTAATGATAATCATTCGCATGTGCAAGCCCTAAAAGGAGACCCGCCATGTACAAGTACGTCGACCGCCCGCTCAGCAGCCTCGACGAAGGCTGCCGGTTCCTCGTCTGGTCCATGCGGGCGTGGGTCACCGCGATCGGCCACAAGCGGTGCCCGGCGCAGCTTCTCGCCCCGGCTTTCGCGCGCTGGCGCATGATCGGGGGCTTGCAGCCGTTCCACCGCGCCATGGTGCTGCTCAACCGCGACGCACTCGATACGCTGGCGTTCTGCCCGATGGGCTGCAGCCATGTGTCGGAGCACGAGGCGGTGATTCTCGAACTGATCACCTCGCTGCGCGACCGCGGCCCCACCGCGACTCGCGAGACGCTGGACCTGGTGGTGACCGAGGAGAGCGTGGGCGACATGCTCGAAACGCTGTCGAAGATCGGCGCGGCGCTCGCCATCGCGGGGATCTTTCCCGGCGAGCCCGTCGCCAATCCCGGCCGCAGCCACTGAAATCAGCCACTGACCCATTCGCGCAAGAGTGAAGTCGGCCCGTGCTAGATAGGCGCTGACGCGGTCCGGCTTCACTCTTGCGCGAATGGGTGCGCGACCGCGCCCACCCCGCTGCGACTAGGCAGCAAGCTGCCAAGTCTCGCTGCCCCTCCCGCAAGCGGGAGGGGGCCTTGTTCTCCTCCCGCTTGCGGGAGAGGCCGGGGGTGGGCCTTCCTTGCGGCCAAACCTCAATCCAGCGGCGCGACATCCACCGAAGCGTACATCGCCTGCGTCCCCGCGCCCCGGAATCGGCCGTCGAGCGGCGCCACGTCCGAATAGTCGCGGCCCATGCCGAGGAAGATGTGGTCGGTGTCCGCCAGCTTGTCGTTGGTGGGATCGAAACCGACCCAGCCCAGTTCCTCGCCGCACCACAAGTTGACCCAGGCGTGCATGGCGTCGGCGCCGACCAGCCGCTCCTGCCCCGGCGGCGGCAGCGTGCGCAAGTAGCCGCTGACGTAGGCCGCCGGGATGCCGTGCGCGCGCGCGGCGATGATCATGATGTGGCTGAAGTCCTGGCAGACCCCGTGACGCCGGTTGAACGCCTCGATCGGCGGCGTGTCGGTCTCGGTCGCGTCCGCATCGAAGGTGAATTCGCCGTGGATCGCCGACATCAGCGCCCGCCCGGCCTCCATCACCGGCATCGCCTCATTGAGCAGCGACCCCGCCCACCGCCCGATTTCGTGCTGCGGCTGCGCGATCGGCGAGGCGAAGATGTACGACGCGGGCGCAAGATCGGAGAGGTCGGGCTTCTTCATCGCCCGCTCGCGCAGTTCGGCAAGACCCGGCCCGGCGGCATCCTCGACGAAGAACGGCAGCGGCTCGACTTCCACCGTGAAGCGGCTCTCGATCTGGACCTGCGAAGTCACCTCGCGCAGCGCGAAGCGCGCCTCGTTGACGTGGTAGCCGCCCTGCCCCTCCACCACTTGCGCAGGCGAGGGATCGAGCGTCAGCTTGTAGTCGCTCACCACTTGCCCGTTCCAGGGGGCGGGCTTCAGACGCACGTTGAACTGCGCCATGCTGACCGCCTGCGCGTACTTGAGCGTGGTGATATGGCTTACGGAATAGCGCATCAGAGCAGCGGGGTCCTGCGTTCGGCGTCCTCGTTGTCCAGCTGCAGGAAGTAGCGCAGCGAGATCGCATCCGACAGCGCCAGCAACTGCGCTTCCATCGCCGCCAGCCGCTCGGGCGTCATGTCGGTCGCCAGCAGCGCCTGCAGTTCGCCCAGCAGCGCGCGGGCGGCGCGCAAGGGGGGCTCGGGGATATTGTCGTCGCGGGAGGACGGCAGCGCCGAAAGGTGCGCGACGACTTGCGCCACCTGGAACACCAGCGCGCGCGGGTTGTCGGGGTCGAGCAGCACGAGATCGCGCACGGGGTTGAGCGACGGCCCGGTGAGGTAGCGGCTGCGATAGATGATCTGGCTGTCGCACAAGTCGAGCAGGAGGCCTAGCGATGTGACGTCGCCCGCCTTCGTCAATTGCCGCGCGGTGCGGCAGATCGCCTGCGCGCGCTCCAGCCGCTGCCCGATCTCGAGAAAGCGCCACGCGGCCGAGCGCACCATGTTCTCCGAGATCAGCCCCGCGAGGGCGCTGAAATGCTCGGTCAGCCAGCGCGCGCTCGACAGCATCGACTGCGGGCGCTCGACGTTGATCGAGGGCATGGGGCGGCTGACGATGCGCCAGAAATCGCGGGCGAACCGCTCGCGCAGGGCCATGCCGACCTGCTGGCGGCGGCGCATGAGCGTGGCGACGCCGCCGGCCAGCCGCGTCTCGGTAAGCGCGCGGGCGCAGATCTTCGCGATCGGGAGCTTCGCCGTCGCCGCCTCGATCGCTCCGCCTTCGACCAGGAGCGCGGCGAGGCGCGGCAGCGCGGCGCCTTCGGCATCGACGTTGCCGTCGCTGTCCGCCGGGTTGGCGAGGATCGCGCGCACCACCCGCACCATCGCCTCGGCGCGCTCGTTGTAGCGGCCGAACCAGAACAGGTTGTCCGCCGCCTGGCTGGCGAGGATGCCGCCCCCTCGCGAGATCGGCGGCTCTCCGGCCACCCGGCTGCCGAGGTGGGCGGCGGCGGGCTTGTCGTCCACCACCCACAAGTCCGCCGACAAGTCGCCGTCGCCCATTAGCGAGGTCGGCAGCGCGGTGCTGGAAGACAGGCGCGCGAAGCCGCCGGGCATGACCGTCCAGCCGCCCTCGGCCGTGCGCGCTACGAAGGCGCGGACGGTGAAGGGGCGCGGCACGATCTGCCCGTCGATGATCGCGGGCGTGGTGGAAAGGTGGACGATCTCCTGCCCGCAATAGTCCATGGGGCGGCGCCACAGCGCGTCGATCAGCGCGACGCGGGACTTGCCGTCGAGCCCGGCCCCGGCGATCGGATTGCGGTTCGCCAGCGCCTCCACCGGCTGCCCAAATGCGGGAACCAGCGCCAGTTCCTCAAGCCGCGCGGCAACGGTGGAGCTTTCCACCGCCTGCCCGCACCACCATGTCGCGACGTTGGGCAAGATCGGCGCCTCGCCCAGCAGGGTGCGGCACAGGCGCGGCATGAAGGCCGCGAAGGCTGCGGATTCGAGTACTTCGACGCCCGGCCAGTTGACCATCTCGACGCCGCCGCCCGCCCACGCCCCGAACAGGTTGGGCACGCCCAGCTGCGATTTCGCGTCGAACGACAGCGGATCGAGCGCGGTGGTATCGATCCAGCGCCACACCGCGTCCACGCGCTTGGGCCCGGCAATGGTCCCGACGTAGAGCTTTTCGTCGAGCACGGTGAGGTCGCGCCCCTCGACCAGCGGCAGGCCGAGGTAGCGGGCGAGGTGCGCCTGCTCGGCATAAGTCTGGTTGAAGCGGCCGGGCGTCATCAGCGCGATGCGCGGGTTCTCGCGGCGGCAGGCGGCGGCCATGCCCTCTACCATGCCCGAGAAGAACTCCGACAGGCGCCGCGCATGGGCATCGGCCAGCAGGTTGCCGATCGCGCGCGACATCGCGAGGCGGTTCTCCAGCGCATAGCCGATCCCGCCGGCCACGCGCACCCGGTCCTGCAGCACCCGCCACTGCCCACGCGGCCCGCGTGCGAGGTCGGCGGCGTAGACGTGGATGAAGCGGCCCTCATGAGGCGTGCGCCCGATCATGCGCCGCGCGAAGAACGGGCTGCCGGCGACGACGGCGGCGGGAAGATGGCCGTCCGCCACCAGCTTCTGCTCGCCATAGATGTCGGTGGCGATCGCTTCCATCAGCTCGGCGCGCTGGATCAGGCCGCGTTCGACCTGGCTCCACTCCTGCGCGCCGACGATCAGCGGCATCGCGTTGAGCGGCCATGAGCGCTCGTCCTCGTCCCCGGTCAGACGGAAGGCGAGCCCGAGGTCGGCGGCATGGCGCGCGGTGGCGTCCTGCAGCGCCGAAGGGTCGCCATCGGTCGCCGCGGCGAGCCCGGCCGCAACCTTGCGCCACACGTCGGCGACCGGACGGCTGGCATCGCCGAACAGGTCCCCGCGCGAGGCTTCGGCGGCATAGCCGTCAAGCCAGCTCGCGGTCGGGGCGAGATCGGGGCCGGAAGCAGGACGGGTCACCATGGCAAACCTCGTCGTCCCGGACTTGATCCGGGACCGCTGGCCGTGACCAACCCGCTTGGCATCGAGGCGCCTTGCCGATGGCACCTGCCTAAAGACAGCCAGCGGTCCCGGATCAAGTCCGGGACGACGAATGATCTATGCGCGCTGCACCCCTCGAACATGCCCCTACATTAGCCGCGAGGGCCGCCTGAGGTCGAGAGTGTAGGGAAATTCACTCGGCAGCTCCTCCGCAGGCACCGGCAGCGGCCCCGGAGAGTGGCCGTGATCCTGGAACCGCGCCTTGCGCCGGGCCTCGGCCTCGTAGTCGTTGACCGGCACCGTGTCGTAGCTGCGCCCGCCCGGATGCGCGACCTGATAGACGCAGCCACCCAGCGAGCGGCCGTTCCACAAGTCGTAGATGTCGAAGGTCAGCGGCGCATGCGGCGGCAGCATCGGATGCATGCTCTCCGACGGCCACCACGCCTTGTAGCGCACGCCGCCCACGCCTTCGCCGTGCGCCACCTTGGTCAGCGGCACGCGGCGGCCGTTGCAGGTGATGACGTGACGGCCTTCGACAAGCCCTGTCGCCTTGACCTGCAGGCGCTCGGTGGAGCTGTCCACGTAGCGCACGGTGCCGCCGATCGCGCCGGTTTCGCCCAGCACGTTCCACGGTTCGAGCGCGTGGCTGATCTCGAGGTTGACGCCGCCGCCCTCGACCTCGCCGTGGACCGGGAAGCGGAACATGCGCTGCGCCTCGAACCACGACGGGTCGAAGTCGTAACCCGCACGGCGCAGGTCATCCAGCACGTCGAGGAAATCGGCCCAGACGTAATGGCCGAGCATGAAGCGGTCATGCAGCTGCGTGCCCCAGCGCACCAGCGGCCCTTCCACCGGCTCGCGCCAGAACCACGCCGTCAGCGCGCGCAGAAGCAGCTGCTGGGCGCAGGACATGCGGCCCTCGGGCGGCATCTCGAAGCCCCGGAACTCGACGAGGCCGAGGCGGCCGGTCGGGCCATCGGGCGAGAACAGCTTGTCGATGCAGATCTCGGTGCGGTGGGTGTTGCCGGTCACGTCCACCAGAAGGTTGCGGAACAGGCGGTCCACCACCCACGGCGCGGGCTGCTGCATGTGCGGACCGGGCACCTGCGAGAGCGCGATTTCCAGCTCGTAGAGCGCGTCGTGCCGCGCCTCGTCGATGCGCGGCGCCTGGCTCGTCGGGCCGATGAACAGGCCGGAGAACAGGTAGCTGAGCGAGGGATGCCGCTGCCAGTAGGTGACGAAGCTCTTGAGCAGGTCCGGGCGGCGGATGAACGGGCTGTCGAGCAAGGTCGGCCCGCCCAGCACGATGTGATTGCCGCCGCCGGTGCCGATCGAGCGGCCGTCGACCATGAACTTGTCGGCGGTCAACCCGATCTCGCGCGCGCAGTCGTAGAGCGTCTCGGTGATCTCCACCGTCTCGCGCCAGCTGGCGGAAGGATGGATGTTGACTTCGATGACGCCGGGATCGGGCGTGACCTTGAGCACCATCAGGCGCGGGTCCGGCGGCGGCGCATAGCCCTCGATCCGGATCGGCAGCTTCTGCACCTCGGCCACCGCCTCGATCGCGGCGACGAGTTCGAGGTAGTCCTCCAGCGCCTCAACCGGGGGAATGAACACGGCCAGGTAATCGCCGCGAGGCTCGACCGTGACGGCCGTGCGCACGGCGCCCTCGATGATGTCCTGATCGACCGCCGGACCGGTAAAGCTGTGCGGCTCGGGCACCGCCTGGGAACGCTGCGCCGTGCCGACCTCGCGCCCCTGATTGCCGCGCTCGATCGCCTGGAGACGGAAATCGGCGAGGGGTTGGCGCGGCTCTGCCGTGTCGCGCGGGTGGATGTAGGGAAAGTCGGCCGGCGCCACATAGGGCAGCGAGCCCAGCGGCAGGCGATAACCCAGCGCGGAATCGCCCGGAACCGCCGTCAGCACGCCCTTGCGCACGCGCCAGTATTCGCTCTTCCAGCGCGGCGTGGACTTATCCTTCGCGTTCCAGCGCTGCACCGGCAGTACGACGCCGACCGGCTGCTCCACCCCTCGCCGATACGTGCGGCGGAAGCGGCGGGCCAGTTCCTCGTCCTCGATCGCAGGGTCGAGCGGCGTGGTGTTCACCGGCAGTTCGTCCTCGCGCAGCATCCAGACGCCGCGATCCTCGAACACCGGCTGGACGTAGCCGCGCTCCAGCCCCAGCCCCTGCGCCGCTCCGGCCAGCAGGTTGGCGGCGGCGAGCACGTCGATGGTGGGCACCGGATCGGGATCGCCGCCCTTCTCCAGCGGCTTCTCCCCTGCGATCAGGCTGTCGTCATGCCAGATCGGCACGCCGTCCTTGCGCCAGTAGATCGAGTAGCCCCAGCGCGGCAGCGTCTCTCCGGGATACCACTTGCCCTGCCCGTGGTGGAGCAGCGATCCCGGCGCGAACTTCGCGCGCAGCAGGCGGATCAGCTTGTCTGCATAGGCAGCCTTGGTCGGGCCGACCGCGGCGCTGTTCCACTCCGGCGCCTCGAAGTCGGTGGCGGCGATGAAGGTCGGCTCGCCGCCCATCGTCAGGTTTACGCCCCAGGCGGTGAGGTCCGCGTCCACCTTGTCGCCCAGCGCCAGCAGGCCGTCCCAGCGCTCGTCGGTGAAAGGCTTGGTGATGCGCACCGCTTCGGCGATGCGGCTGACGTTCATCTTGAAGTCGAAATCGACTTCGGCGGGCTCGGCCATGCCCTCGATCGGGGTGGCGGAGCGGTAATGCGGCGCGGCGCAAAGCGGAATGTGCCCCTCGCCCGCGAACATGCCGGACGTGGCGTCGAGCGCGATCCAGCCCGCGCCGGGCACATAAGCCTCGGCCCAGGCGTGGAGGTCAGTGACGTCCTCCAGCACGCCGACCGGCCCTTCCTTGGGCAGCACGTCGGCGACCAGCTGGATCGAATAGCCGGACACGAACCGCGCCGCGAAGCCGAGGCGCCGCAGCAGCTGCACCAGTAGCCACGCCGAATCGCGGCACGATCCGATGCCGACCTTCAGCGTCTCCTCGGGCGTCATCACGCCCTGCTCCATGCGGATCACGTAGTCGATGCGCTGCTGCAGGCGGCTGTTGATGTCGACGAGGAAATCGACCGTGCGGCCTTCGTAGTCGGCATGCTGGGCGACCAGCGCCTCGAACAGCGGGCCCTGCTCCTCGACCTCGAAATAGGCGGAAAGGTCCGCTTTCATGCCTTCCGAATAAGCGAAGGGATATTCCTCCGCCTCCGGCTCCACGAAGAAGTCGAACGGGTTGATGACGGCAAGTTCCGCCAGCAAATCGACCTCGATGGAGAAATGATCGACCGGATCGGGAAACACCACGCGCGCCAGCCAGTTGCCGTGCGGGTCCTGCTGCCAGTTCAGGAAATGCTCGGGCGGGCTGATCTTCAGCGAGTAGTTGGGCACCTCCGTCCGACTGTGCGGCGCCGGGCGAAGCCGGATGACCTGGGGGCCGAGACGGATGCGCCGCGAATAGCGGTAGCGGGTGAGATGGTGCAGGGCTGCCTTGATCATCGAAACGGAGTGTGCGCGATTCAATGCTGCACTGCAACGATTGTTCAACAGTGGGCGTAAAACCTTCCCCACACCGTCGCACTTGTGTCATTCTTGCGTGCGAAAGGGCTTCTCGTGAATACCATGGACATGCTGACCGCCAACGAACCCGCGCAGGACGTGGAGGAAACCGAAGACCTCGCCACCCTGCCTTCGCGCTACTTCAACCGCGAACTGAGCTGGCTCGCCTTCAACGAGCGCGTGCTGGCCGAGGCCTGCAACCCGAACTATCCGCTGCTGGAGCGGCTGCGCTTCCTGTCGATCTCGGGCAACAACATCGACGAGTTCCTGATGGTGCGCGTCGCCGGCTTCCACGCGCAGGTGCGCCGCCAGATCGAGGAAATCTCGATGGACGGCCTCACCCCGTCGCAGGCGATCGCGGTCACGCACGAAAAAGTGATGGAGCTGGAGCGAATCCAGCAGGAAACCTGGTCCACCCTCAAGACCCAGCTCGGCGAAGCAGGCATCACCGTCGTCGGCGAGGATGACAAGCTCGACCGCGAGCGCGAGAAGTGGCTGCGCGAATACTTCATCGAACAGGTCATGCCGGTGATCACCCCGCAGGCGATCGACCCGGCGCACCCCTTCCCCTTCGTCGCCAACCAGGGCATCGGCGTACTGTTCTCGCTGACGCGCGAGGCGGACGAGGCGTCGGTGATGGAGATGGTGCTGATCCCCTCGCCGCTGCCGCGCTTCGTGCGCATTCCGGGCGCCGAGGCATCCTGGATCTCGATCGAGGACCTGATCTGCCGCAACACCGAGGAGCTGTTCCCCGGCTTCCGCTTCAACGGCCACGGCGTGTTCCGCATCCTGCGCGACAGCGACCTCGAGGTCGAGGAAGACGCCGAGGACCTCGTGCGCTACTTCCGCACCGCGATCCAGCGCCGCCGCCGCGGCCTCGTCATCGTGCTGCAACTGCAGGGCAAGTTCGACCCGGCCGCCGAGGAAATCCTGCGCACGCAGCTGGGCCTCGACAAGGCCCTCATCATGAAGACCGACGGCATCATCGGCTTCTCGGGCCTGTCGGCGATCTGCGACGAGGACCGGCCCGAGCTGAAGTTCGAGCCCTACACCCCGCGCTACCCCGAGCGCATCCTGGAACATGACGGCGACATCTTCGCGGCGATCCGCGAGAAGGACATCGTCGTCCAGCATCCTTACGAGAGCTTCGAGGTCGTCATCGACTTCCTGCGCCAGGCCGCGCTCGACCCGGACGTGGTGGCGATCAAGCAGACGCTCTACCGCGCGGGCAAGCAGTCGGCGATCATCTCGGCGCTGATCCAGGCGGCCGAGCAGGGCAAGTCGGTGACCGCCGTGGTCGAACTGAAAGCCCGCTTCGACGAGGAACAGAACCTCCTCTGGGCCAGCCAGCTCGAACGCGCGGGCGTCCAGGTGATCTACGGCTTCGTCGACTGGAAGACCCACGCCAAGGTTTCGGCGGTGGTGCGGCGCGAGAACGGTTCGTACCGGACCTACTGCCACTTCGGCACCGGCAACTACCACCCGATCACCGCGCGCGTGTATACCGACCTGTCGTACTTCACCGCCGAACCGGCGGCGGGACGCGACGTGGTGCGCCTGTTCAACTTCATCACCGGCTACGTCGAGCCCAAGAGCCTCGAAATGCTCTCGATCTCCCCGATCTCACTGCGCTCGACCCTCAACGACTGCATCGACGCCGAGATCGCCAATGCCGAAGCCGGCAAGCCCGCGGCGATCTGGGCCAAGCTGAACTCGCTGACCGACCCCGACCTGATCGACCGCCTCTATGCCGCCAGCCGGGCGGGCGTGGACATCGACCTCGTCGTGCGCGGCATCTGCTGCCTGCGTCCGGGCGTGCCGGGCCTGTCGGAGAACATCGCGGTCAAGTCGATCATCGGCCGCTTCCTCGAACACGCGCGCATCTGGGCTTTCGCCAACGGCGCCTACCTGCCAAACCGCCGCGCCAAGCTGTTCATCACCTCGGCCGACGGCATGAGCCGCAACCTCGACCGCCGCGTCGAAGTGCTGCTGCCGATCCGCAATAAGACGGTGCACGACCAGGTGCTCGACCAGGTCATGCTGGCGAACCTGCTGGACTCCGAACAGTCTTGGGATCTGGCGCCGGACGGTTCCTACGACCGCGTCGGCGAAGTGGAGAACCCCTTCAATCTCCACCGCTATTTCATGACCAACCCGTCGCTTTCCGGACGCGGCGCAGCACTCGACAGTGGACGAAAGGTGCCGAAGCTGTCGCTGAGGCGTGGCAACATCTGACACGATGCCCAGCCCCTTCGTCATTGCGAGCGCAGCGAAGCCGCGCTCGCAATGACGAACGACAGGTTCACATTCCCGCGCAAAGATGACGAGAGAGGGGACAAATGTGACCCCTCACACTTCACCTTGCGTCAGCGCCGCTCTAAAGAGCGCATCGCAACCTTGGGCCCTTGTGGTAAGTATTGACCAGAATGATCGGCATCAGCCAGTCCAGCGCCCGGCGCGCCATCATCGACATCGGATCGAACACGGTACGCCTCGTCGTCTACAACGGGCCGCCGCGTTCGCCGGTCGTCGTGCTCAACGAGAAGGTCAACGCCCGGCTCGGCAAGGACCTCGGCCGCACCGGCGCGATCGGCGAGAAGTCGATGCGCACGGCCCTCGCCGCGCTGGCGCGATTCGCCACGCTGCTGCGGCTGCAGGGGGTGGACGACGTCGAATGCGTCGCCACCGCCGCCGCGCGCGATGCCTCCAACGGACCTGCATTCCTTGAGGCCGTGCGCGGCTTCGGTCTCTCTCCCCGCCTGCTTTCTGGCGAGGAGGAAGCCCGCGCCAGCGCCACCGGCGTCATCGCCGCCTTCCCGGGCGCGCGCGGCATCGCGGCCGACCTCGGCGGTGGCAGCCTCGAACTGGTGGAGATCGACGCGGCGGTTCCCGGCGGCATCGCTCCGGGCGGGATCACCCTTCCCTTCGGCACCTTGCGCCTGCCGGACCTGCGCGCGCTGGGCCAGCAGAAGTTCGCCGCTGCCGTGCGCGACGGCCTTTCCGCGCGGGGCTGGGGCGTCAATGGTCACCACGGCGGCCGCGGGATACCGCTCTACATCGTCGGCGGTTCGTGGCGCGCGCTGGCGCTGCAGGCGATGCGCGTGCTCGACTGGCCGGTGGACGATCCGCATGGCTTCGAACTCGCCCCGTCCGAGGCGATGCATCTCGCCCGGCAGTTCGCCAAGGGCAAGCTCGAGAACCCCGATCCGCGCATCTCTGCCTCGCGCCTTGCCACACTGCCCGACGCCGCCGCGCTGATGGCGCAGATGGTCGGGCAACTGCATCCCTCACGCCTGATCTTCTCGTCCTGGGGCCTGCGCGAAGGGCTGCTGCACATGCAGCTTCCCGAGAGCATCCGTCAGGAAAGCCCGATGCTGGCCAGCGTCGCCGATTTCGCGCAGACCGCCCGCGTCAGCGCCGACGACGCCGTGCGCATCGCCGAATGGACCGCCCCCGCCTGCACGCAGGCCCGGACCGACGCCGACTTGCGCAAGGCCGCCAGCCTGCTCGCCCTCGCCGCGATGCGCACCGAACCGAACATGCGCACCGAGGAAGCGCTTACCTGGGCCCTGCGCAAGCGCTGGATCGGCCTCGACATGCGCGGGCGCGGCATGATGGCGATGACCGTCTTTGCGAACTCCGGCGAGACCGAGGTGCCGCCGCAGTTCACCAAGCTGGCCAGCGACGAGGACTTGCGCCGCGCGATTGGCTGGGGCCTCGCGGTGCGCCTGTGCCGACGCCTGACCGGCGGCGTTGCGGGCGGTCTTGCCGCGACCTCGCTGGCCGTGGAGCAGGGCACGCTGGTGCTGACCGTGCAGGACGCCGTGCGGCCGCTCTACGGCGCGGGCAACGGCAAGGACCTGAAAGCGCTGGCCGACTGGCTAAGACTGGGATGCCGGGTGCAGGACGCACAAGGGTCCGCGATCGAGGCGTGATGTTGATCCCGGCTTGATCCGGAAACCTCGTTGCGCGTTGGTGGGGCCTCAACAGGCTCAGCCTGAGCGGGATTTAAAGACCCGCTCTCAAACCCGCTCAGCCTGAGCTTGTCGAAGCCCCATCAACGAAACCCAACAAGCGCATCACACCAGCGTCTTGCTCTCCGCGATCGCCGAGATGCCGCGCTTGCCGCCGCTGCGGTCGAGCTGCACCACGATGTCGATCACCGAGGACGCATATTCCAGCGTCTCCGCGCGGGTCAGGCCGATACCGGTCTGCATCGACATCAGCGCGATCTGCTCCAGCGCACCGCGCGGAGTGTTCGCGTGGACGGTCGAGAACGAACCCGGGTGGCCCGTGTTGATGGCGCGCAGGAAGCTGACCGTCTCGGTGCCGCGCAGTTCGCCCAGCACGATGCGGTCGGGACGCAGGCGCAGCGCCGCTTGCAGGAGGTCGTTGGCCGAGACCTTGGCCTCGCCCAGTTCGCCCTTCACGGCGATGAGGCCGACGCCGTTCGCGCCCGGCAGGCGCAGTTCGGCGGTATCCTCGACCAGCACCACGCGCTCATGCTCCGGGATTTCGGACAGCATCGCATTGAGGAACGTGGTCTTGCCGGTCGAAGTGCCGCCCGAGATCAGGATCGTCCGACGCCGCCGGATCGCGTCGCGCAGGAAGGCGATCGGCTCCAGCATGGCGTCGGGCGCGGGTTCCTCGATATGCGGCGGGATCGGGCCGCGATCGTAGGCATCGAGCGGCAGTTCCAGCAATCGATGCCGACGGATCGCCAGCGCCCAGTTCGCGCGCGTGGCGGGCGGCCCGACCAGCTGGATACGCGCGCCTGAGTGCCCGCCATAAGCCGGAAGCGTCGCCGAGAGCAGCGGATGCTCGCGGTTGATGCCCTGGTGGCTGATCCGCGCGACCTGCTCGGCGAGACGCTGCAGCAGGCGATTGTCCATCTGCGGCAGCGCGATGCACTGCATGCCGGACAGCGCCGCGTCTTCCACCCAGATCTCGCCGGGGCGGTTGACGAGGATTTCGGTCACCGTCTCCTTGTCGAGCCACGGGCGCAGCGGCGCGAGGTAGGCGTCGAGATAGACGCTGCGCGGCTCCGCATGGATGGGCGTGTCAGCCATGGGCGCCACAGTCACGGACGCATGCGCAGCAGCAGGCTGCAAGGTGAGGACTTCGGCCATGATCGCTCACTGAACCGCGCTGAAGTCCAGGTCCTTGGCGGTGAACACGCGGATCGGCTCGCCCTGGCGCACGCGGATGGTCGGGCCGATGCTCGACCCGCTCTGCACCGCCGCCGAGGCCGCCGAAGTGCCGCCGCCGATGACGACGTTGGAACCGCTCGACGCCAGCGTCGTCAGCCCGCCGACTACCGAGAGCAGCATGGCCGAGCCGAAGCGTTCGAAGAAGTGCGTGTTGACCTTGCCCGGCAGGCCGGTCTCGCCGCCGAACGCGATCGCGGGCGAGCCGAGGTTCACCGAGACGCCGTCCGGACGGATCAGGCGGCTCCAGATCACGTAGGCGCGCTTCTGGCCCGCCGTCAGCCCGCTTTTGTACTGGCCGATCAGGCGCGAGGAGCGCGGGACGAGCACGCGCTTGCCGTCGAAGCTGCGCACGTCGGTCGAGACGATGGCGCGCACATAGCCGGGGACGTCGGTGTCGATCGCGGTTTCCAGCACGGCGGGGATCAGCGTGCCCTGCGTGACCGTGGTGGCCGGATCGAACGAGCGTGCGGCCGAAGCGGTCGAGCCGGGGCCGCCGATGCGCGCAGCGAAGTCGTCGTTGGCGGTCCCGCCGCCTGCCTTGGCGACTTCTCCGGCAACACCCGCGACGGGCACGGCGGCGCCGGTGCCCGCGTCGAACACGACGGTCGGGCTGGCGAAGCGGTTGGCCTGAGGTGCGATCTCGGTCCCCGGCGCGGCGGCCAGCACCGGTGCGGGCGCAGGGGCCGGGAGCGGCGCGGGCATCGGGGCCGGAACGGCAGGCGCCACGGCCGCGGGGACGGCGACGGGCGCTGCGGGCTGCGGCGCGGGTGCGGCGGGCTTGAGGTCGGCAGTGCCGTTGCGGGCCGAATCCATCGACCACAGCGTCAGGCCGCCGAGCGCCGCCACGATCAGCACACCGGCGGCAAGGCCGAGGCCGTCGGCCTTCTTGCGCTGGGTGACTTGCGGCAGGACGTTGCGCGTCGCCAGATCGATGACCTGCGCACCTTCGCCCTCACGCGGGTCGGTAGCCGCATCGCCGGAAAAGCGCTCACGAAAGGCCGAGTTGGACGAGGAATTCGGCGCCATGGATCAGTTTCCCTGTGACGTGGGTGCAGTGGCGGGTGCAGTGGGAGCGACAGTCGGCGCAGCTTGCGGTGCAGGTGAATTCGCCGCGACAGTCGGCACCGCTGCTGGTGCAACCGGCGCAGGCTGGCTCAGGGGCTTGGCCGGACGCGAGGCGAGCGGCAGCGTGTTCACCAGTTCCGCCTTGGTCTTGCCCGAACGCAGGATCAGCGTGTTCGGCACTTCGTCGATCACGATCGTCGCGCCCCGCACCGCATAGTTCACCGGGCCTTCGTCACCCTTCTCGTTGGTTACGAGGATCGCGGGAACCGAAGTCTGTTCGGGCCACAGCAGGTAGGTCGACTGGCCGTCGTCATAGATGCGCGAGGGCAGCAGCTTTTCCGACCCGACGCGCTTCCACGCGAAGTTCAGCGCAGCCGGATCGGCGGGCACGGCGGAAGGATCGCCCAGCGCCAGCCCGGCCTCGGATGCATCCAGCCCTGCGGCGGCAGGCGCGGCCTGCGGCTTGGGCTCATCCTTGTAAGTGAAGCGCAGCATGTAGAGCGGCTTCGCCTTGGTCGAGGCGACGAGGTCGAAGAAATAGGTGTGGCGGTTGGTCACCACCGTCATGTTGGTGCGCGCGGTGGCTTCGAGCGGCTTCACGAAGAGCAGGTCGGCGCGCTTGTTCGGCGTGATCTGCCAAGCCTGCGAATCGCCGACCGCGACGTTCTCGATCGCCTCGCCCTCGCCGAAGGCGATGGTCGCCTGCACGCCGGCCTTGCCGTCGATGCGCACGACTTCGCTCTCGCTGTAGGCGTGGGCGAGCAGGCGGTCGTCCGCCCGGGCGGGAGCCGCCAGCGCGAGCGCCATCAGGCTGCCCGCAAGGACGGTCTTGCGCAGCGTTGCGCGGGTCATCGTGTCTTCTCCTTCGGCAACTTGCCGGTGTCGTTCGAGGCACTGCGGAACCGGCTGCCGATCCCCTTGGCGCGCGTGGCCGAATCGCCCTGACGCAGAGGTTCGATTCCCCCGCCCACGACTTGGGTTACCACGGTTCGCCGGTCGCTTGAACGTGCTGCACTCTCGCCACCCGTCACCGAAGCACCCGCCGCCGCCGCGGCAGCGGCAGATACGGTCGAGGTGCGGCTCTGGTAGGCGGATACAGAGGATGCGGGCGCGGCGGCCGGGGCCGGAGCAGCGGCGTGGCCCTGCGGCGCGTCGCGATCACGCTCGGAAGCGCCGAGGCCGAAGACCTGCCAGCCGGTCACCATCGTCGCGGCGACCTTCACCACCATGACCATCAGCGCGACGTGGACCGAGGCGACGAGGAAGAACGCCATCGCACCGCGCCCGTCGATCTCGCCCGCATTGGCGCTTTCGACCAGGCCCGAGATGATCGGCACCAGCAGTTCCAGCGTGATACCGCCGCCGAGCACCACGAAGAGCGGCGTGATCGCGGTCAGCACGACGCCGCGCAGCCAGCCCGCGGTGAGGCCGCGCGTGCCGCCGAACAGCGCCATGACCACGAAGATCGGCCCGAGCGCGAGCAGCACCGCCAGCGCGATGCGCGCCGTGAGCAGCACGCCCACGGTGCCGAGCAGCAGCAACAGCGCGCCCATCCACATGACGCTTTCGGGCGTGAACAGCCCGCCCGCGCCCTTGGCGGCGATGGCCGCGCCTGCGGCTCCGCCAGCAGCTTCGCCGCCCTCCTTGGCCGCCTGCGCGCCTTGCGAGGTCGCTTCGGAAATCTGGTTGATCGCGGAGAAGACGATGTCGATGCGGTCGCCGAACAGCTGCGTCGCCGAGCCCTTGGCGCCCATCAGCATGCCGGCGATCCAGTCCGGCCCGCCGATCGCGAGGTTCCAGACGACGCCCTGATAGGCAACCCAGCTCGTCGCGAAGGTCAGCACCACGCCGAGCCGCAGCATGCGCGGGCTCAGCGCCGAGATGCCGAGGCTGGAACGCCCGGTCAGCAGCGAGAACGCGAAGAACGCGATGTAGAGCGTCAGGACGATCGTAAGCACCGGGGCCATCGCGCCCCCTGCCCCGAACAGCCGCCCGAAGGCGCCCGCCGCCATCTCGTTCGCCACGCAATCGACCGCGCGCAGCGCAGGGGCGACCCCGGCGGATGCGTATTCGGTGAGCTGTTCGCAGGCGTTCGCCATGAGGCTTACTCCGCCGCCGCCGTCCAGGGCGCGTCTTCGTCCAGTTCCCCCGGCCACTGCATGCCGGTGAGCACCGGATACCAGCTTTCCGGCGCATCGCCGTAGCGTTCGCGCAGGGTGTCGAGCTTGCGCACGGTGCTCTCGCGGCCCGACAGGACGGTGAGCACCTCGGGCATGCCCGAAAGGTCGAGGCGCACCACCACCGAAGAATCCGACTGGCGGATCAGGAAACAGCGCGAATGCGCGGGCAGCGTGCGGATGACGTCGAGTTCGTGCTGTGACAGGCCGAAGCCCTCGCAGTAATCCTCGGCCCGCGCACGCGAATTGGGCATGAACACCATCGTCGCGGTCTGCTCGACAAGGGCGGTGGCGATCTTCGAATCCAGCGCGTCGCGCGCCGACTGGGTCGCGAAGCCGACCAGCGCGTTGCGCTTGCGCAGCGTCTTGAGCCAGTCGCGGATGCGCGCGGCGAAGACCTCGTCGTCGAGCGCCTTCCAGCCCTCGTCGATCAGGATCATCGTCGGCTCGCCGTCGAGGCGCTCGTCGATGCGATGGAACAGGTACATCATGACCGGCGTGCGCAGGCGCGGGCTTTCCAGCAGCGCGGTCATGTCGAAGCCGAGCACGCGCTGGCTCAGGTCGAGGCGGTCGTGCTGGTTGTCGAACAGCCAGCCATGCTCGCCGCCCTGCAGCCAGGCGTCGAGGCGCGAGGCGAGGTCGCCCGGCTCCGGACGGCGCG
This sequence comes from Sphingomonas sp. LH128, assembly GCF_000293195.2. Lineage (NCBI taxonomy): Bacteria > Pseudomonadati > Pseudomonadota > Alphaproteobacteria > Sphingomonadales > Sphingomonadaceae > Sphingomonas > Sphingomonas sp. LH128. The sequence continues at coordinate 3,878 of NZ_ALVC01000221.1, read as the reverse complement.
CGCCCGCCAGCAATTCGCGGAAGTGCGAGAGGCGGCGCAGCGACGGATCGTTGTGATAGGCCGCGTCGACCGCACTGGCGATCGTCGAGAGTTCTTCCGGTCCCTTGGCTGCGAGCAGAACGCCGAGCCAGTCGCGCAGGAAGGCGCGGTTGTGGGCGGTGTCAGGCAGCGCGAGCGGGTTGAAGCCGGTCGGATGACCCGCCGCGACGCGGCTGTAGGTGCCGCCGATGCCGCGCAGGAACACCTCGGCGCCGCGATCCTTGTCGAACAGGATGGTGCGAGGGCCGAACTTCTGCGCCTGCGCGGCGAGGAAGTTCATGACGACCGTTTTACCCGAACCCGACGGACCGATGACGGTGAAGTTACCGAGGTCGCCCTGATGGAAGTTGAAGAAGAACGGCGTAGCGCTGGTGGTGGACAGCAGCGTGACCGCGTCGCCCCAGTGATTGCCGCTCGCCTGTCCCATCGCGAAACCGTGCAGGCTGCCGAAGCAGGCCATGTTGGCGCTGGAGATCAGCGCGCGGCGCACGATGAAGCTCTCGTTGCCGGGAAGCTGACCCCAGAACGCGGGTTCGAGGTTCACTTCCTCGCGCACCGCGACGGCGCCCGCGTCGGCCAGCGAGGCGGCACACATCGCGGTAACCTCGTCCAGCGCATCGAGCGAATCGGCGCGGACCAGAACCGAGAGGTGATGATCGCCGAAACCGACCGAGCCGGTGCCCAGCGCATCGCGCGCGGCGGACATTTCGCGGCGCTCGGCCACGGCTTCCTCGTCGGCGCTGCGCAGGCGGCGGATCGAGAGGTCGATGCGTTCGCGCGCGATCTGCCGGTCGGCAGGAGCGTATGTTTCGGTCAGCACCAGTTCGCAAGGCAGGCGCAGCAGTGCGTCGGTGAGGCCCGGCGCAGTCGAATCGGGGTAGTCCTTGAGGCTCACGATCGAGCCGAAGGTGCCGCCGGTCGCGCCACGCAGTTCCAGCGCGTCCATGCCGAAGCTCACGCGGCGGTAAGGCAGCATGTGGCCGATGTCGGTCTCGTCCGAGGGACGACGCACCGGGCGCATCTCGCCGTTGTAGAGCGCGGAAAGCAGTTCGAGCACTTCCGAGCAGCGGCCCGCAGGCGCGTCGTAGTCGCCCAGCAGGCGCGCTCCATAGGCGCCAAGCGAGGCGACCATCGCCGATGCAGCGGCCTTGAGCGCTCGAACGTCGCCAGGATCGACCTCGGCGTTTTCCGAACCCTTGTTCTTCATGAAGCGGCTGAGCTTGTCCGCCCAGCCCGCCTTGCCGCGCGCCGGACGGCGCACCAGGGTAATGAACTGGTCGTTGACGAACAGCGCGCCCGAACCCGTGCGCGCCCGCCAGCGCGCGTCGATATGCGCGGCGAGCGGATCGTCGAACTGCGCCGCCATCTCGATCTCGACGCGGCGGCGGATGACGTGGTGATAGAGCACGAAGCGCGCATCGAGCGAGGAGCGCAGCAGCACCTCGCGCGTGGCGACATGGGCGTTGAGTTCGTCGCTGTCGGCAGTCTCGAACGCGAGGCCGGGCACCATGAGCGAGAGCATGACCGAGCCGTCGCGCAGGCGCACGACGTTATCGTCCACGAGCCCGGCGTAAGGCAGGCGGTCGCCGGCGAGCACTTCCTTGGCTCCCCAGCCCTTCAACGGCGATTTGAAGCTCTTGGCCATAAAAACTGTCGTCCCCCGCGCGCGCAGTCGCTTACGGCGCGTAGCTGTTGCAGCCCCAGCGCTGCCAATTGGCGACGCGCGGGCACTTGCTGACCTTGGCGATCCACAGATCGAACACCCGCGGCTCGCGCAGGCACGCGAGATAGCCGATGCCGTGGATCACCAGCATGACCGGCAGCGTCCAGAAGCTCTTGGTGATGAGGAATATCTCGGTCACCACGGCGAAATTGATAATGAAAAAGCTGTAAGTCACGCCCGCGAACATCTGCGGGCGAGTCAGCGCGCGGTGAACCGGATAGCGGGCCAAAGTCATAGGATCGGGCTCATGGGCTCAGCCCACTGCCGCCGACTGGATGCCGGTCACGATCGCACCCGCGCCGAACAGGATGAACACGCCGATGATCACGGTCGCGCCGAAGCGCCAGTTCATCCGGCCGGTCAGCATCATGAAACCGACGGCCGCCACCGCCATGACGGCAACCGCGGTCGCCACGTTGCCGAGCAGCGTGCCCTGCAGCCAGCCGAGTGCCGCGACGATGGGGCCGGAACCGGCAGGATCGGCCGCAACGGCCTGAGCATGGGCCAGCGAAGGCGAAAGCTGGGCCGCGACCACGGCTGAAACTGCGTAGAAGCAGCGCGCGAAACGGCTGCGAAGATGTGCGTATCGAATCACCATACCCTCCGTATGAGCGCGCAGTGCGCTAGCAGGATGACAGGTGTGTGACGACAGTGCTGCGAACGGATCGTAAATCTCGTCGCAGATGATGAACGGATGACGGTTTTATTTCAGAGGCATCCACGCGGCGCTTGGCTTTGTTTATATGCGCGCCGTCGTGGCTGCCGCGACCTCGAAGGGGAGCGGATCAAGCACTCGGGAAAAATTGGACAGGGCAAGCCTCGCAGAAAAGGGGCGCCCCTCTCGGAACGCCCCTCATCCCCATCGAAAAGAAGACCTCAGCGCGAAGCCATCCGGTTCGCCGCCAGCATGCCGCTGAGCGCGCGCCGCGCCGCGAAACGGGAATCGACCCAGCTGCCGTCAGCCAGTTCGAGATCGTAGCGCACCGGCGTGGATACGGCGGCGCGATAGGCGGAAAGGGCCTTGGCACTCGCACCGGCGCGGGCATAGGCGGCGCCCAGGTTGATCAGCGTGGCCGGATCATCGGATTTGGCCGCGCCGCCCGCTTCGAGCTTGCTGATGGCCTCCTGCGTGCGCCCCGAAGCAAGCTCGGTGTAGGCGACATCGTGCGCCTGCGGCGGCGCGGGCGTTTCCACGGCGAGTGAAAACGCGGACTGGCCCAGGAGGACGGCGGTGGCGAGGGCGGTAAGGGACATGGCGATTTCTCCCGTGAACTATGTCGGTGCGCGTCCATCGTCCGCCCAAATCCGCTGCCCATCAAGAAAATGACGTTAGTGTCATAAAAATGCAATCAACCTGTGATCGCCTTACCCTGAGTCGACTCAATCGCAGCTAACTGCGGCTAATACGCAACGTCGTATTACCGTCGTATAAGTGCATATTACTGTCATCGTAATGCCAACAAAGCGTCACCCGTGAAGCCTAGACGCCTCGGTCAGCGAGGGGCGGAATCGTGATCGCCCCCGTTCGATCTGTTCGACCTGAACACGGGGGATTCATCGTGAAGAAAATTTCCGGTCTGCTGCTCATGGGCTGCAGCGCTCTCGCTCTCGCCGGCTGCGGCGCCGACGACATCGCCTCGCCCGGCAACGGCGGCGTGGTCGTCAATCCGAATCCGACCCCCACGCCGGCACCCACCCCGACGCCGGGCACCGGCACCGTGGTCGCTGCGGACAGCTGCCCGACCATCGCGGCTACCGGCGGCCTCACGAATGGCGGCGTGCTCCCCGGACCCGAGGGCACCTGGCGCATCTGCACCCTGCCCGCGCTGATCGACAAGAGCACCAGCCTGCCCAAGCTCGCCGGCGTGCTCTACCGCATCAACGGCCGCGTCGATGTCGGTTGCGACGGCGGTTTCAAGGCGCCGACCGCTGCGGCTCCCTTCACCACCACCACCGCGACCTGCGCCAGCCGCTCGCTCACGGCCGACACCAACGTCACCCTGACCATCGATCCGGGTGTCATCCTTTACGGCGAAAACACGTCCGAGGCCGCCTGGATCGCGGTCAACCGCGGCAACAAGATCAATGCCGAAGGCACCGCCGACAAGCCGATCAT